>DASRDY010000295.1:0-87570 GCA_035652355.1 Blastocatellia bacterium | reverse complement strand
ATTCCTGACCGGAAATCCCCATTGGAAAGCCCAGGTAGTTTTCGATTCGCGAACTTGAACCTGCCTGACCTCCGGGAGCATTCCCTTCTAAAACCAACACATCCAACCCTTCTGATGCGCCGTAAACCGCTGCCGCCAACCCGGCCGGACCAGCACCGATGACGACCAGATCGTAAATACGCGAGACATTGATCTCCGTATTGAAACCGAGGCAATCTGCTATCTCTTTATTGGTTGGATTCCGCAATACCGGGCGGTCGCGACAGACAATCACTGGTATCTCGTCAAGTCCGATCTGAAAATGATCCAACAACTCCTGAACATTAATGTCACTTTCGACATCAATATAGGTGTATGGCTGTGCGTTGCGGGACAGGAAGGCTTTTAGTCTGAGAGTGTCCGCCGAATGATTGGACCCGATCAGGATTACGCCGCCCGATTTCTGAGCTATCAATTCGGTGCGGCGCAGAACAAAGGCCCGCAGGAAAAGATCGCTAAGTTCCGGATCCGTCTGAATGATTTGCCTGAGATTATCCTGATCGATTTCCAGCAGCTCGCTTTCCACCAGCGCCCGGCCGCGAACCAGACTTTGACGACCCGAAAGAATGTCGACTTCACCGGTAAACTCGCCGTTCTGGTGCAAAGTGATGTGAATTGCGCCTTCTTCAAAAGGAGTATCGATCTCTATTTGACCGCTCAGGACGACGTAGAAATTCCGTTTGGTATCTCCAGGTTGGAAGATGACTTCCTCTTTTGCGACATGACGACGATGTCCGAACGACATTAATCGGGATATCTGCTCGTCGGTCAGCTTCGGAAACATCTGGTCGTGTCTTCTGTCAGAGATGTCAGACATGGCAATGTTTATATCCCCTGTGTTGATATCGTTTCATTATACGCGCGCCTAAAAATTACAATAATAGGATTCTGAGAGAATTTTAATCTGGCTCTCATTACTTTCTCATTTTATTCTGGTATCTATATCAGTTCTGCCATGCGAATCCTACTTGTAGAAGACGAAGAGCGAGTCCTCAGTTTTGTGGCCAAAGGCTTGACGGCTGAACAGTTTGCAGTCGATACCGCCGTCGACGGCTGCGAAGGTCTCACTCTCGCGGAAACCTACAAGTACGATCTAATGATTCTGGACCTGATGCTGCCTGGGGTATCAGGTTCGGAAATTCTTCGTAAAGTTCGTGCAAAAGACAAAAAGGTTCCGATCCTGATCTTAACAGCGCGTGATTTCATCGCGGACAAAGTCAAAAACCTGGATTCCGGCGCGGATGATTATCTGACAAAGCCTTTCGTGTTTGCTGAATTGTTGTCGCGTGTAAAAGCTCTGATTCGTCGCAGTTCCATCAGTCAATCGAATACTCTGCGCGTTGGCGATCTTGAAATGGATCAAATTTCGCAACAAGTGAGGAGGTCCGGGCGTCGCATCGATTTGACCGCAAAAGAGTATGCCCTGCTGCAGTACATGATGGCGAACGCCGGACGCGTGATTTCGCGGACGATGATGGTCGAGCACGTCTGGGATCAAAGCTTCGACGGCGCCACCAACATCGTCGACGTCTATGTCCGTTATCTTCGAAACAAAGTTGACGGTCCATTCGAGAAAAAACTGATCCGAACAATTCGCGGATTCGGATATTCCATCAGCGAAGAGGACGAACAGTGAACGCCAAATCGATCCGCTTTCAGTTGATAACCTGGTACGCCGGATTGTTGCTGATCGTGTTCGCTGCGCTGGGATTTGCAGGATACTTTGGACTGCGAAGTTATTTAAGACAATCGGTTGAAGAAACTCTCACGAAGCGCGCCCAGCAGATTGTATCGACGCTTTCCGCCGACGCGGGCAAAACAGACGCCTTCCTCATTGAAGATATCACGACCCATTATGCTCCCGAAATCAATGACAGGTTCTTGCGCATCACTCGTGGCAATGGAACTGTTCTGTATGCATCAGGGCAACCAAGAGACGGGAGTTTTGATCCCTCTCACTTGCCGATAAGCAATCCCTCAATTCAGAAATCGTACTTAAGGGAAGAGATGACCTCTGGCAAAAGAGGTCTGCTCATCTACTCGCTGCCGTTCGTCGAGGAAAATGGCAATTCATTTTTGATCGAGGCCGGCGTCTCCAGCAATCAGGTTGAATCTCCTCTGCGCGGATTGCTGATCACACTGATCCTGGGACTGCCGATCGTGCTGTCCGTCGCAATCGCGGGAGGTTATCTCTTAATTGGCCGCGCGTTGATTCCAGTCGATATGATTACGCGGACCGCTGAAGGCATTACTTCCAGAAACCTGAGCGAGAGACTACCTACCGCAAAAACAGGAGATGAGATCGAGCGCCTTTCAATTGCGCTGAATCACATGATCGCGCGTTTGGAAGAAGCATTTCAATATACCAGTCGTTTTACGGCCGATGCCTCACATGAATTGAGGACACCGCTGACAATCCTGCATTGCGATCTGGAAGCTATTATTCAGACTCCGCGGCTCGCGCCAGACATCAGAGAAGCAATTGGCAGCGCGCTGAGCGAGACAGAACGACTGGCAAAGATAGTCGAAAGCCTGTTGGCGATTTCGCGACTGGACGCGGGAGAAGCGCGGATCGAGCTTTCAAATCTGGATCTGGCTGAGCTGACCTTTGCGACGGTCGAGCAAATGCGCTTGCTGGCCGAAGACAAAGGAATAACGCTGCATTTCTTTGGCGATGAAAGTGTCGAAGTCCAGGGCGATCCGTCTCGTTTGAAACAGGTCATCGTCAATCTGCTGGACAACGCGATCAAGTACACGCCGCCGACCGGAACGATTGACGTGAAAGCGACAACCGAAGATGGCAAAGCAATCCTTGAAATATCAGATACAGGAATGGGTATATCGGCTGAGGCTCTGCCGCATATATTCGAGCGATTTTACCGCGCGGACAAAGCGCGCACTCGGCTGCTTGGCGGCGCGGGGCTGGGGCTATCAATCGTCAAATCGATCTGCGCCGCGCATGGCGGTCAGGTCACAGTAACTACATTGGAGGGTAAAGGAAGTAGGTTTTGCGTCGAGCTTCCGCTGGCCAGTCGGTCAACCGGCGGTCGAAGTATCGGAAGCGTTAATGGAGGAGTGTCGGACCCCGCTGGCTCTCAAGGTCCGTCCAGGATCAATGCAAACGCGAAGCTTCGTTTGACGTAGCGCAGATTGCTACTGCTGCGCACATCGCCAGGCGAGGCAAGTCAGTTTCAAAATAATCAGTAAATTAAACTAACGGCGCGGCCGTCCGCCAGCGCCACAATTGAATGAGTGTTAATAATGAGCGATATAGATAAAGAAGGTCTGCGCCTGTCTGCGCCTCTTGGACTGGTCATACTGATCGGTTCTCTTTTATTGTTCCCCTCTTGCTCGCGATTATCCGGAGAACAGCAAGCAAAAGCCGCGACGACCGTCGCGACTCCGGCCGGCGTCGTGAAGGCAAGCCGCGAAGATTTATCCAAAACGTTAACCATGGTTGCGGAGTTCCGTCCTTACCAGGAGATCGACATTCACGCCAAGGTCTCTGGCTTTGTCCGTCAGATATTTGTTGATGTCGGCGACAGAGTAAAAGAAGGGCAGCTTCTCGCAACGCTGGAGATTCCGGAATTCAAGGACGATCTGATGCAAGCTTCGGCAGACAAGAAGCGATATGAGCAGGAGATAATACGCGCCAAGTCCGAAGTGGCCCGAGCCGAAGCGGCGCATGAAGACGCGCATCTGGCATACGAGCGCCTGGCCGCGGTCGTAAAACAGAAACCTAATCTTATAGCCCAACAGGAGATCGACGACGCGGCCGGACGCGACCGCATTGCGGAAGCACAAGTCGACACCGCGAAGGCATCCCTGGCAGTGGCTCAACAGCAACTCGCAGCATCAACTGCCAGCGAAGGTCGCGTAAAGACCGTATCAACATACTCACAAATTACTGCTCCCTTCTCCGGGGTCATCACAAAGCGGTTTGCCGATACAGGGGCGCTCATTCAAGCTGGCACTTCATCGAACACGCAGGCAATGCCGCTGGTTCGCCTCTCACAGAACGGCCGATTGCGACTGGTTTTGCCGGTGCCCGAATCTGTTGTGCCTAGAATTCACATAGGCGCTGCCGTCGATGTAAAGATCCAGTCTACGGGCCAAACATTCGTCGGAACAGTTTCTCGATTCGCGGCCAAAGTCGATCCAGCAACAAGAACGATGGAAACAGAAGTAGACGTGGACAACCCGGACATGAAGCTGACGCCGGGAATGTATGCATCGGCAACGTTAACGCTTGATCAAAGAAAGAATGCATTGGCAGTACCTACACAGGCTGTGGCCAATCAGGATACAACTCCTACTGTTCTTCTCGTCGGAGCTGATAATCGCGTCGAAGAACGCACTATTACGATTGGGCTGGTGACGGAGAGCAGCATCGAAGTCTTGTCAGGACTAAATGACGGCGACAGCGTCATCATTGGAAATCGAAACCAATACAAGACCGGACAACTTGTCGAACCCAAAGTTATAAGTATTCCTGGCGCGGAAGGAGGCAAATAAGTGTCCGGCTTTTCGATTCGTCACCCCTATCTGGTAATAGTTCTCTGTTTAATGATCGCGGTGATCGGCGTTACCAGCTTGGTGCGCATGCCGGTCGATCTCTTTCCGAATATTAATATCCCTGTCGTCGTTGTTGCGACCTTCTATTCTGGCATGCCGCCAGAGCAAATAGAGAACGATATTACCAGCCGATTTGAGCGATTCTTTACCCTTGCCAGCGGCGTAGATCACATTGAATCGCGATCTTTGCCCGGTGTCAGTCTTATTAAGGTTTACTTTCAACCGGGCACGGACGCTGATTCTGACGTGACGGGCATATCGAATCTGGCCATGGCAAACCTTCGGCGATTGCCTCCCGGAACGTTGCCGCCTGTGGTTTTGAAATTCGATGCCTCGAGTCTTCCGGTTTGCCTGATAACCCTGAAAGGCGAAGGACTGGATGAGACCAAGCTCCGCGACCTGGGTCAATATAATGTAAGAAACCAGGTTGCAAACGTTCCCGGAGCTTCTGTGCCGCAGCCATTTGGCGGTCGCTATCGACAGATAATGGTCTACGTCGACCCGCTTAAACTTCAGGCTCGACAGTTGAGCGTAATGGACGTTGTTCGTTCGGTGAACGATTCCAACCTGATATTACCGGCAGGCGATGTGCGAATCGGGCCGACCGACTACAACATTTATACTAACAGCCAGGTGCCCACCACGGATGAAATAAATCATATTCCGTTAAAATCTATAAACGGAGCACAGGTTCTGGTTGGCGACGTTGGAACGGCAAAAGACGCTCAGCAGATTCAAACAAATATTGTTCGTGTTGATGGTCAGCGATCGGTTTACTTGCCGGTTCTGAAACAAGCAGGAGGCGACACAAACACAATTGCAGTAGTCGACGGCATCAAACAGGCTGTGTCGCATCTGTTCGATATTCCAAAAGAATTGATTTCCACTGTCGTGTTTGATCAGTCGTTGATCGTTAAAAAGTCGATTGATAACTTAATCCACGAAGGCGCAATAGGCCTGATCCTTACTGCAGTAATGATATTGATCTTCCTGGGCAGTATGCGGGCCACAGTCGCAGTCTTGCTCTCGATCCCATTATCAGCTCTGGCCACATTCATTGTCCTGGCGATTGGCGGCAGTTCAATTAATACGATGATCCTGGGTGGTTTGGCGCTGGCGTTTTCGCGATTGATTGATAACTCGGTAATTGTCCTGGAGAACATCTTTCGACACCTGGAGATGGGCGAGACACCAGCAGTCGCGGCCGAAAAAGGCGGCGACGAAGTTGCGCTGGCTGTTCTCGCCGCCACATTAACAACTGTAGTCGTTTTCTTCCCTGTCGTCTTCCTTTATGGAGTCAGTCGTTTCCTGTTCGTAGCGCTGGCGCTGGCGGTGGTCATTTCCCTGTTTGCTTCGTATTTTGTTGCGATGAGCGTTGTGCCTCTTTTCTGCGCTCGATTTATTAAGGGACACTTCGCCGAAGGACATTCTGATCCAATCATCGACGATGCGATTACTGAAGATGTCACCGAGCACTATATTAAACCCAAGAAAAGAAGATCGCTCGGTGCGAGATTCAATATCTGGTTCAACCGCCGGTTCGAGAATATGCTCAGCGGCTACGAGCGCATCCTCCGCCCAAGCCTGATCAGACCAATAACGACAGTAGTCGGATTGACGGGAATCTTCGTTCTCAGCTTGACGCTCTATTCCAGCCTTGGCGTCGCGTTCTTCCCACGAACAGATCCCGGGCAGTTTGTTATTAACCTGAAAGCTCCATCCGGCACTCGTCTCGAATTGACAGAGCAGGATGTAAAAAAAGTTGAAGACATAGTTCGGGACACTGTATCGCCTGAGGATCTTGGAATAATCGTTTCTAACATCGGCATCACGCCCGATTTTTCAGCGATGTACACCAGCAACTCCGCACAGCATACAGCCTTTGTTCAAGTCGGGCTGAAAGATGATCACAAAGTCGGCAGCTATGAATACATGAACAAGGTTCGCGCGCGGCTCGCAACGGAGCTTCCAACCGTGAATGCCTATTTTCAAACCGGCGGATTAGTCGATGCGGTTCTTAACCTGGGCTTGCCTGCGCCAATCGACATTCAGGTTGGCGGTTCTAATATGGAGAACACTTACAAGACCGCTTCGGAGATTGCCGCGAAGATACGCACTCTTGATGGCGTCAGCGATGTACTGATACCGCAGGACATCGATTACCCGGCATTGCAGCTAAATATCGATCGCGTGCGGGCAGGTGAGCTTGGTCTGACACAGCACGAAGTAGTTAATAACGTCATTACCGCGCTCACATCAAATCAGATGATCGCGCCCAGCTTCTGGGTTGATCCAAAGAGCGGCAACGACTACTTGTTGACGGTTCAGTATCCTGAGAATGAAGTCAAGAACCTGTCCGATCTGAAAGGGATACCCATCAGGTCGCCAGGACAACCAAATCCGGCCACACTCGATGCAGTCAGCAGCATCAAACAGGTCGAGTCGCCAACAGAAGTAGACCATTATCAGCTCAGGCGCGTTATCGATATTTATGTGTCGCCTTCGACCGAGGATCTGGGAAGAGTGGCCGCGGCCGTGGACAACATCATCAAAGACACAAAGCTGCCGCCGAACACAAAAATCGATGTCCGTGGAATGGTTGATGGCATGCGCACCTCATTCAGTAGATTCGCAATCGGATTAATCCTGGCAGTTGTGCTGGTCTATCTTATTCTAGTCGCGCAATTCCAGTCATTCATCGATCCATTTCTGATTCTGCTGGCGGTACCCACCGGGTTGACCGGCGTTCTGGTGATCCTCTATTTAACTGGAACGACTCTGAACGTCATGTCCCTGATGGGAATCGTTATGATGGTCGGGATGGTCGTATCGAACAGTATTCTGATTGTCGAATTCATTCGCCATCTGCGCCACGATGGAATGCCGGTGCGCGAGGCAGTGATCAGAGCCTGCCGCGTGCGATTGCGTCCGGTATTGATGACTTCGCTGGCGACAGTGATTGGTCTGATGCCGATGGCACTGAAGCTGGGCACAGGCAGCGAAGCTTATGCGCCACTGGCTCGATCAATCATCGGTGGCTTGAGCATCTCAGTTGTTCTGACGATCTTCATCGTTCCGGCCGCTTATCTGATCGTCTACCGAAACTCGGATAAGAATAGAAACGATTCCGCGCCTGCATTGGAGGTTCAACCATCGTGAGACTTTGGACACCACTCCTCTTAATGATTCTGCTATCTGCCGTCGCAGTTAACGGGCAAACCCCAAAACCGTTGACGCTGAGACAGGCTCAGGATATCGCGCTGCAGAACCATCCAAGAGTCGCCGCGGCCAAATTCAGATCACAGGCAGCAGCCGAGCAGCCGACGGAATACAAGTCCGCTCTGCTTCCGACGTTTTCAACGTTTATGACGGCCGCAGGCGCAGGCGATAACACACGAATCGCGGCAGGAGGATTGAACAACCCGACGATTCTCAGCCGCTACTCGAACGGCCTTTCAATGACGCAATTGATAACCGATTTTGGCAGAACCAATAATCTGGTCAGGAGCTCAAAGTTAAAAGCGAGCGCGGAAGAACAAAATGTCGAGTCCACCAGAGAGGACATTCTCCTGCAAGTCGATCAGGCTTACTTTACCGCACTCGAAGCCCAGGCAGTCGAGAAAGTAGCGGAGGAGACTGTCAAAGAGCGGCAAGTAGTGCTCGATCAGGTTCAGCAACTGACTAACAGCAAATTGAAGTCGTCGCTTGATCTCAGTTTTGCGAAAGTTAATCTTGCGACGGCTCAGCTTCTTTTGTTGACTGCGCAGAACGATGTTAAATCGGCTTATGCGCAGTTAACCGCTGCACTGGGCAGCACCGACGACCAAGACTATGCTTTGGCGGACGAACCGTTGTCGCCCGAGCCTCCACCTGATCTCGCCAGCCTGGTTGGTCAGGCTATCAGAAACAGGCCGGATCTGTTAACGCTGCAATTCAATCGCGAGTCGGCAATGGCGTTTGCGAAGGCTGAGCACGGTTTGAAGATGCCTTCGATATCTGTTATTGGCGCGATTGGTTATACGCCATTTCATGTTTCGACTTTATCCAATGTTTACACTGCTGCCGGAGTAAACGTCAGCATTCCAATATTCACCGGTCATCTTTACACTGCACGGGCAGCCGAAGCCGATTTCAGAGCTCAAGCGGCAGACAAAGATTTCCAGGCGTTACAGAATCAGGTAACTCGCGATGTTCGCATAGCGTGGCTGAACGCGAACAATGCTTATAAACAGGTCGATCTGACCGCTCAGTTGGTTAACCAGGCGGCTGAATCATTGGATTTGGCAAAGACCAGGTACGATTTGGGGTTGAGCTCGATTGTTGAATTGAATCAGGCGCAGTTGAATATGACGCAAGCTGAGCTTGAGCATGCGAGAGCGCGATACGAATATCAAATCCGGTACGCAACGCTCCAACATCATATTGGCGCACTGCATTAATTTTCAGAAATGCTTCGCGATACGCTGTAGGGGCAGGGCTCGTCCCTGCCCGGATTGCCGCAGGCAATCAAACCTTTCGATACCAATCGATTTCATCGTGCTTCGCACGAGCCGGGTAGAGTGCCCTGCCCCTACAGCCTTACATCAGGCCGTGGTGTAACCCGATGATTTTTCCAGCGCCGCTTGTGCGGCCGCAAGTCTCGCGATTGGCACTCGATAAGGCGAACAGCTCACGTAATTCAGACCCACCCGATCGCAGAAATGGATTGTCGTCGGATCGCCGCCGTGCTCACCGCAGATTCCGACCTTCAAATCAGGTCGTGTGGCGCGACCTTCTTTGACTGCCAGTTCGACAAGGCGACCAACGCCGGTTTGATCCAGAACCTGGAACGGATCGTCCCTCAGAATCTTGTGCTCAACGTAATATGGCAGGAACTTGCCGGAGTCGTCTCGCGAAAATCCAAACGTAGTCTGCGTCAGGTCGTTTGTTCCGAATGAGAAGAACTGCGCTTCCTTGGCAATATCGCCTGCTGTCAACGCGGCGCGCGGAATCTCGATCATTGTGCCGACCAAATAGTCGATCTTCTTACCTGACTTATCCATTACTTCTTTGGCGACGCGATGGACGACATCAGACTGCAACTCCAATTCTTTAGTGATGCCCACCAAAGGAATCATCACTTCAGGATGAACTTCGATGCCTTCACCCATTACCTGAGCTGCGGCTTCGAAGATTGCTCGAGCCTGCATCTCCGTGATTTCAGGATACACGATGCCAAGCCGGCAACCGCGATGACCCAGCATAGGATTCGATTCGCGCAAGCTCTCAACTTTTTCAATCAGCGATTTCGCATCGACGTTTAGCTTTTGAGCCAACGCCGTTATCTCTTCTTTTGTATGTGGTAGGAATTCATGAAGAGGCGGATCAAGCGTTCTGATCGTAACAGGCAGCCCGTTCATTGCGCGGAATATACCAACAAAATCCTCACGCTGCATTGGCAGCAGGTTTGACAACGCATTGAAATAACGGTCTTTCGGCAATTTGATCTGCTCTTCCAGTTTCTTGATGTTTTCGCCTATAGCAGAACTATGCGATTTGGCGAATTCTGCCTTTGCCATGTTCAGTTGCGTTTCAAAACTCTTGAAATCGCCGGCAAAAGCAATCATCTCTCGCACTGAATCGATCCTGTCTCCTTCGAAGAACATGTGCTCTGTTCGGCAAAGCCCGATACCTTCCGCGCCAAATCCTCTGGCAACGGCCGAATCGTGCGGGGTGTCGGCATTGGTTCTTACTTTCAGTCTTCGAACTTCATCTCCCCAGGCCAGCAGTTGAGCGAAATAGGTGTAAAGCATCGACTCCCCACCTTTCATCCTGCCTTTGGTAACCTGAACGACTTCGGAATCGACGATTGGCAGTTGACCCTCGAAAACTTCACCGGTGCTGCCATCCAGAGTTATGTAATCACCTTCTTTGATTACCTGGTCTCTAACCTGGAACTGCTTTTTAATGTAATCGATTCGCAATTCTTCGCAACCTGCAACGCAGCACTTGCCCATTCCACGAGCTACCACCGCAGCGTGACTGGTCATACCACCGCGAGCCGTCAGAATCGCCTGCGCGGCGACCATTCCGTGAAAATCTTCAGGCGAGGTCTCGACTCGAACTAGTATCACTTGTTTGCCTGAATGCCCGAGTTTTTCGGCTTCGTCCGCATCAAACACAACCTGGCCGGTAGCCGCGCCAGGACTCGCCGGAAGTCCCTTTGCAAGATTGCGGTCTTCTTTGACCGCCTTCGACTTTGCCTCGGGATCAATAACAGGATGGAGCAGCTGATCGAGCTGCTGTGGCTCGACGCGCATTATAGCGGTCTTCCTGTCGATCAGACTTTCGTTCACCATATCGACCGCAACGCGAATGGCGGCGAGACCCGTGCGCTTGGCTGATCGAGTTTGCAGCATCCACAGTTTGCCGCGCTCGATTGTGAACTCAAGATCCTGGACATCTTTGTAATGACGCTCGAGCGATTCAGCCACTTTCTTAAATTGCTGATAAATCTCCGGCATCTCTTCTTTCAATTGAGCGATTTTCTTCGGGGTCCTGACGCCAGCGACGACGTCTTCGCCTTGAGCGTTCTGAAGGTATTCCCCATAAAGTTCCGGCTCGCCAGTCGCGGGGTTTCGCGTGAATGCCACGCCTGTTCCTGAATCCTGACCCATATTGCCAAACACCATCGTGACGATGTTTACCGCGGTTCCTAAATCATCGGGAATCTTGTTTATTCTTCGGTAATCGATTGCGCGCTTGCCAAACCACGATCCGAATACAGCCTTAACGGCCATCTCAAGCTGCTGCATCGGGTCTGATGGGAACGGCGCGCCAGTTTTATCCGCGACAACTTTCTCAAATTGCTCGCCAATCTCTTTCAGATGTGCGGCGGTAAGATCGGTATCAAGTTTGGCGTGAACTTTCTCTTTGTACGCTTCCAGTTTCGAATCGAATTCGTGGCCTTCGACGCCCAGCACGATTCGGCCGAACATCTGAATGAACCTGCGGTAAGCATCGTAAGCGAACCTGTCGTTGCCGGTCAGCTTCGCTAATCCCTGCAATGTCTCTTTGTTCAAGCCCAGGTTCAACACTGTGTCCATCATTCCGGGCATACTGAATTTCGCGCCGGATCGAACTGAAACTAGAAGAGGATTTGCCGTCGATCCGAATCCCTTGTCCGATGTCTGTTCTAATTGTTTCAGCGCTGTCTTAACTTCGTCCCAAAGCCCGGGGGGCAGGCTCTGATTGTTGTTGTAATATTCGTTACACGCAACTGTAGAGATCGTAAAACCGGGAGGCACCGGTAGACCGGCATTGGTCATCTCTGCCAGACCGGCACCCTTGCCGCCCAGCAGATCCTTCATGCTGGCATTGCCTTCTGCCTTTCCAGCACCGAAGAAATATACGTACTTTGCCATTACTAATTCCTTTCTTCATCAGTAGCGCAAGCTGCCAGCTTGCGGACTTCACGGGACTGGCCCGTTATGTTTTAAGTGATAATCACAGGGCGCAAGCTGGCAGCTTGCGCTACATCTCGAACGTTGAAAACGAGCGCAAAGAATTAGGTTCACGCTCGATTGCCCGTCTTATCAATCGCTGCAAGATCGGGCTCAAAACCTTGCGTGTCTCAATCGCAATCGGCGGCAGATTTCCGGGAGAGCTTCCCAAAATCGACGCCCAGGCCGACCTCTCTTCCGCGCCCAGATATTCTCCGTATTGTCCACCGCAATTTCGGCAAAGGGGAGTTCCATCCGCCGCTATCCAGCTCTCAGTCTCTAATAGTGTGCGGCATTTTCCGCAGCTCTGAAGATTGGGCAAAAGTCCGGCGAGCTTCAGTACCCACGTCTCCAGATAAAGTTTCAAATCGTCAATATTGTCTTGTTTGAGGCTGGTTGTCAAAGCCTTGGCCAACCTGTAATGCGTTTCCGACGGATCGCCCTCCGGGATAAACGAATCGAACAATTCCGCAGCATACGATATGAAGGTCAGAATTCGAGGATCGACGGCTTTCTGAAATATCGATTCGATCAGCTCGATGGGTTTAAACGTCAGCAGTTGCTGGCCTTCTCTGCCATAGACCTGAAGTCTGACTTCGGAAAAAGGCTCTTCATAGATTCCGTTCGTGGTTATTCGGCGGATGGGGTGATGGAATACTCCGCGCATTTTGCCGAACTTTTTTGTCAGGATTACGCAAATCTTATCTTGTTCGCGTAGTTTGTAGGACCTTAAAACGATTCCGGTTGTTTCCTGCATTCGCTCAAAAATATTCAGGCGGCTGTGGTTGATCTCTCCCTTATCCAGAACGAACCGATAATGAAAAGACCTGCACCAACCAGAATAGCAACGTCGGCGATATTGAATATTCCGGTTCGCAAT
Organism: Blastocatellia bacterium; assembly: GCA_035652355.1. Classification (GTDB taxonomy): domain Bacteria; phylum Acidobacteriota; class Blastocatellia; order DASRDY01; family DASRDY01; genus DASRDY01. Next base: position 74,595 of record DASRDY010000295.1, on the reverse strand, counting down.
GGTCCGATACCAAGATTAGCAAAGTCGACAACCCGACCGTCATTTATAATACGATCAATTAAGTTACCTGCAATCCCTCCTGTGCTGAGCGCCACACCGATTGCCTCCAATAGGTTCATTTTTGAATAGGTTCTGACGATGACGGCAAACATTGCTAACAGTATGCAGATTAAGAATACAAAGACGACCTTGCGAGCACTGCTCGGGAGATCTTCTCCGATACTCATGAATGCCCCGGGGTTTTCAACGTACTCCAGCCTGACCAAATCTGCGCAGAACGAGAGAGGTTTGTAAGGAGACAGAAAGTGCCTGGCCGCGGATTTGGCAACCTGATCACAGCCGACACTGGTCAGCAGGATTGCCAGAATTATCGTAAATCTCAGGGTCTTTTTCATAAGCAGCCGCTCAGCTCTTAAAACGCTTCCATGTAGCGTAGGCATCTTGCCTGCGTCCCCTCAACAAGGGCGATTTCAGTTCGTCGCACTCATAACTAACAACACAGACTGGAAGTCTGTGCTACATGCAGACTACCCTCGTGGGTGAAACGTTTTTAATACATCTCTTAGATGCTTCGGCGCAACGTGCGTATAAACCTGTGTCGTCGACAAATTACTGTGACCCAGCATCTCCTGAACCGACCGTAAATCGGCGCCATGTTCAACCAGGTGACTGGCAAAACTATGCCTGAATAGATGCGGATGAACTCCGGCGATTCCTGCCGCCGCTCCGTAATTGGAGACGATCTTTCCGATGCTCTGACGGCTCAGGCGCGCTCCCTTCTTTGATACGAACAAATACTTAGCGTCTCTCGCACCTTTCGTCACCGCACGAATGCCCATGTATTTCTGTATAGCTTCCAAAGCCTTGTTCCCCACCGGCACTATTCGCTCTTTACTGCCTTTGCCGAAACAGCGGACCTGTCCGGTTCTGCCCTCAACGTCACCTAGCTGGAGAGACGCCAATTCCGATACCCGCAAGCCTGAAGCATACAAAAGCTCCAGCATCGCCCGGTTTCTGGCATCAATGAATGGATCTTTATTTTCTACTTCAAGAACGGCGTCAACCTCGGCTGGTTGCATAACATGCGGCAAGGTGTCCCAGATTTTTGGCATTGAGACATCTGCCGTCGGATCGACTTTCGTTATTCGATCAATCAAGGCAAAGCGATAAAGTCCGCGCACGCACGACAGCCATCGGCGAACCGAGCGCGGACCGACAGCCTGCTCGCTTAACAGCTTCATCGCATTTGAGATATCTCTCTTTTCAAGAGTCAGCAGTTCTTTGCCCCAATTCGAAGCAAACCCAACGAGTTTCTCAAGGTCGGATCGATAGGCATTCGAAGTGGCCACCGATATGCCGCGCTCCACCCTCAAGTACGATAGGTATCTCTCAATCAAATCCCGATCATTCACAATCGCACCTGGAATCTGTCGTTTTAGCCTGCCGGTTACAATTAATCTTACCCCAAAGGTGGCGGAACGTTTAAGCTTTATTATATACTACACGGTCATTTTCATTAATTGTGGCGCAAGCTGCCAGCTTGCGAAGGTCAGTTCCGTTATTTATTTTGATTCCTGCGCAGGCTGGCAGCTTGTGCGACGTCGCAAAGAGGCAAACGCCAATAATGGCAATAAAAGTAGAAAATAAATCGTCGATTCCCACGCGCGGAGATATCGTCTTATTAATGCAGTCGATGCTGGAACTCGTTCCTGTTGAGCATCTTAGAGGGTTAACGAAGGTCGTCATCCTGGATAACGTCGAGAGCCAGTTTGTCGACGCCACCCAGCGGGCACAACTCCCGTTTTTGTATATACCGAAAACTCCAGGGTCGAGCGCCTGGGGACAGGTAGCGTTATCGCCGTTGCTGCCGCGCGACAGCTTTATGAAAAAGATCAGCGGGAAACTGTCGTTCAAAGCGAATCTGGCTCAGACGGTTTACGCTCTTGTGGGTCAGCATTACGCTCTGACATTGGGCAAGAACCGCAAGAAGGGACAACTTGAAGCGGCGGTCCGGACCTACGTCGAAAAATATTTCAAAGAATGGCGAGAGTCTCACCACAAGATCAGAACCAAGATATTCAAACCGATTCAGCCGTACCTGGAGAAATTCGCGAAGAAGCTACAGAAGAAATACGCGAAAAGCCTGAAAGAACAAAACTAAATCGGTAGTCAGGGGTCTGTGGCCAGGGGTCAGTGCTCGATAGTCAGTGCTGGAAGTTATTCCTATAATGGTCATCATTCACTCCGACCACTGATCGCCGCCAAGACAACTTTTTACAGCCTGTCAGTGTATCCGTCCCTATAATAATCAAGCCGCCGCAGTGAGTTATAAAGCGTTTTCCATCTAATTCTTAGCCGTTTTCGGAGCTATGTTTCTATGCCTATAAGCCTGAGCATCAACGGACAGATACATACTGTTGATGGTGATCCCGAGACTCCTCTCCTGTGGGTTTTACGTGACGATTTGAATATGACCGGCACAAAGTTCGGTTGTGGTATTGGAATGTGCGGAGCGTGCACCGTTCATCTGGACGGTCAGGCAAAGCGATCCTGCATTACCACCGTTGCGACAGCATCGAATAAGAAAATCACGACAATTGAAGGTCTCTCAAGCGATGGCAGCCACATCGCCCAACAAGCATGGATAATGGTTGACGTTCCGCAATGTGGTTATTGTCAGGCCGGCCAAATCATGTCGGCAGCGGCTCTGCTCGGGAATAAACCAAATCCAACCGACGACGAAATTGACGAGGCGATGTCGGGCAATCTCTGTCGTTGCGGCGCGTATGTTCGCATTCGACAGGCTATTCGAAAAGCAGCAGAGATGAGGAGGAATGCGAAATGACGGATAGGATAATTCTGAACCGACGCAGCTTCCTCAAAATCAGCGCCACTGCCGCTGGCGGTTTACTCATTGCGACTCATTTCAAAACCAATGTTGTTTCTGGAGACGCGCTTGAGACTTTTACTCCGAACGCGTTTGTAAGAATAGACGCTGACGACACGATCACAATCTGGTTCAAATGCTCTGAGATTGGCCAGAATGTGAAAACTTCCATGAGTGTAATCATCGCCGATGAACTTGAAGCGAACTGGAATAAAGTGAAGGTCGTTCAGGCCGACCTCAACCCAAAGTTGTATGGAGCGCAGGGGTCCGGCGGCAGTGACAACATTACTTCACAGTGGGAACAGCTTCGACAAGTGGGCGCAATGGGCCGCGAAATCCTGATTGCAGCCGCGGCGCAAACGTGGAGCGTTCCAGCAGATAACTGTGTAGCCAGAAACAGCGAAGTGATTCATCAATCGTCAGGAAGAAAATTATCATACGGGGCACTTGTCGGCACTGCCGCAAAGATGCCTGTTCCAAAAACTGAACCGAAGCTCAAAGACTCAAAAGACTTTCGTTTGATAGGCGCAAACCTGACAGGCGTGGACAATCTGCCGATTGCAACAGGCAAGCCTCTGTTTGGGATCGATGTCCGCGTGCCGGGAATGCTGCGCGCAAGCATTGAGCGATGCCCTGCCTTTAACGGCAAAGTCGCAAGCGTTGATTCCAGCAAAGCTCTTGCGGTTCCTGGGGTTCGCAACGTGATAAAAATCGATGGTCGCGACAACCCGACCGAGATGATGTCTGGAGTTGCGGTGGTCGCCGATTCAACCTGGGCCGCGATGAAAGGCCGCGAGGCGCTATCGGTAACCTGGGATGAAGGTCCCGTAAAGTCTGAATCAACGTCCGGACTGCTGAAACAATTTCGGGAATTATCAGCAAAGCCAGGCAAGGTCTTACGAACAAGCGGTGACATCGACACCGCCTTCAATCAATCCGCGAAAGTACTCGAAGCAGAGTATCAAGCTCCCTTTCTGGCTCACGTGACAATGGAGCCGCAGAATTGTGTCGCGCACGTTCACGACGGCAAATGCGAGATTTGGGGACCGCTGCAATCGCCGGGTTCAGCCAGGCGACTTGTTTCGAACATGACGGAAATTCCAGTTGAGAACATCCATGTCCATATCACCAGAATCGGCGGCGGTTTTGGCAGACGATTGATGTCAGATTATGCCGCGGAAGCTGCCGCGGTTTCCAGGGCAGTGAATGCTCCGGTTCAGGTCATTTGGACCAGAGAAGATGATATTCAGCACGACTACTACCGTCCAGCTGGGTATCACCGGGTAAAAGCCGGACTCGACCAAAAAGGTAACATCAGCGTCTGGAAACACCATCTGGTAAATGTCTCGCGTAACGCTTATAGGAAAGATCCTCGACCGGCTGAGCTGACGGAAATCTATGGATTGTTTACGCCAAAGGACAGTGATCTAGCCAGCAATCTCGAAATGGATCTGGTGCCGGTGCTGATACCCAATTGTCGGCTGGAATATACCGAGGTTAAGACCGGAATTCCGACCGGCGCGTGGCGAGCTCCCGCGCACAACGTGAACGCATTCGTTATTGAAACATTGTTGGATGAGCTTGCCCATATGGCCAGAAAGGATCCCGTAGATTTGCGCCTGTCGATTCTTGGCGACAAAGTAGATTTCCCATTCAAACCAACTGCCGACAACCCTACTCCTTACAATCCTTCGAGAATGAAAGCTGTCCTGCAGCTGGCCGCCGAAAAAGGTGGCTGGGGCAAGACTCCGCCGACGGGAATTGGTCGAGGAATCGCCGGTCATTTCACTTTCAGTTCATATGCTGCGCACGTCGTTGACTTGTCGGTCGATTCAAAAAACAACGTCAAGATTCACCGCGTTGTTTCCGCAGTCGATACAGGAATTACGGTCAGCCCTTCGGGAATCGAAGCGCAAACTCAGAGCGGAATCATCGATGGAATCAGCGCAGCGTTCTGGGGCGGAATAACGGTCGAAAATGGCCGCGTTCAGGAAAGCAATTTTTCGGATTATCGGTTGATGCGGATCAAAGAGGCTCCGCAGATCGAAGTTCACATACTAAAAAACTCAGAGCGACCAAGCGGCGAAATAGCCTTGCCGCCGATCGCGCCAGCAGTCGCAAACGCTATCTTTGCTGTTACAGGCAAACGAATTCGCCAACTGCCATTTCGCGGAGCCGGATTTTCCATGTAAGACATTAATGCTAGCGGGTGGCCTGGGCGGCGAGGGCCTTCATTTTTCGTTGTTTAAAGATTCGCTGGTCCAAATAGTGTCGAATAGCAAAGCAGGGGTTTTCGATAAAATAAAACGAAGCTAACGCCGCGCCAGCAACCCAAAGAATGCTGAACGGAAAGGCTGTCAACTTTGACTCAAATGCATTAAACATAAATATGTTCTGCCAGAGATAAATTGAATAACTGACTTGTCCAACAAACATTACCGGGCCGTAATTAAGTAATTTTCCCGCCAGTGTTAGCGGCTGACTGACCCACTTAAGAATGCAGATCGCAATTCCAACGTTAAGCAGAGCTACACCGATTGTATTATAAAAGATGAACGGATATCCGTAGGTGAAGACCGAAAGTATTTGAATCGCAGCCATTCCTATAACAATCGCTGCGAAAACTTTGGTGCTCATGATCCAGGAATAAAATCGGCTCTTACAAATTGCTGAGGCAGTCAGCGCAAGAAGACATCCGGTCGCGAGAGCATCACACGTGGTTTCAAAGGTGAAGCCGATTACGTACCCTCCGTCAGTCTTGCTATGGAAGATTGCGATTAATACCAATCGAATGAGTGGGCAAAGCAAGATCGCCGCAACTGCAAATCTACGACATTTGAGAATGCCAAAGAGCGCGACGATTCCGGGCCACAGCAAATAGAATTGTTCCTCAACGGAAAGCGACCAAACATGCCCTACAACAAGTCCAAGCTTGCGTTTATAATTTACTATGTACATAGCGGCATATGGCAGGGATGAATAGAAGGTGGTCGCATGCTGCTTGGCGATAAACCCGAAATAGGCCAGCACCAGGCAGATAGCAAGATACGCATAGTACGGCAGAAAGATTCTTAAACTTCGGCGGAAATAAAAACGCGCAAGGTTTATCCGATTCTCCTGTTCATGTTCATTGATTAACAAACTGGTGATTAGAAAGCCTGAGATTACGAAGAAAATACGGACTCCGACATTGCCTGAGCCTTGAATCAGTCCAAAGAAGAACCTGTCAGGGTTGGTGACGCCACCATAGGGTATATGTGACAAGACCACAATGGCGATAGAAATCGCGCGAAGTCCATCAAGCGACGGAATGGAGCGTTTCGAGTTGACCTCGATAGCGGGTTTTGTTTCTTGGCTCATCCGAATTATTATCTTAATGCTCTTTGCTGGACGGGGAGTGATTATCAGAATTCCTAAGAGGAGCCAACGGTCATTAGCACGCTTTCGGATTCCCGATCTGAGTGAAGAATGGAGGCAATACAGACCCTGGCTGAACACCTCGTGTTTTAGGATTACATCTTATATTTAGTGAAATCGTCATCCAGCTCGTCAGGCCATTCGATGTTTTCTGAAGGTTCCGTTTCGGACTCCTCGGCTGCCGGTCGTTCGATCTCTGCCTCTTCACCTTCGGGACCGCTGGTGATGATCATTCGGGCGGAGTGTTCAAGAACTTCTTCGCGTACATAGATAGGTGCATCGGTTCTTAGTGCGAGTGCAATCGCGTCGCTCGGACGCGAATCCAACAATGATTTTTCGCCGTTAATATTCAGTTCAATGACTGCGTAAAAAGTATTGTCTACCAATTCGGTAACCACTATCCGTTCGACTCTGCCTCCGACGTGATCGATCAGGTTCTTTAATAAATCGTGAGTCATCGGACGTTGCGGGACGTGTTTTTCAATCTCTATTGCAATCGCGTGAGCTTCGAAATGACCGACCCAGATTGGCAGCATCGTGTCGCTGTTCGCGTCTTTTAACACAACAATAGGAGAGTTATTGCTGGGATCCATCATCAACCCGCGGATTTTAACTTCTACATCCATTTATCCCTCCTGATAGAGCAATCAGATCGACACGTTAACATAGCTCTCCAAACAGACTGTTATTGTTAGCTTTTGTGACTTCAACGCTAACCATTTTTCCAGCGAGATCCTCGCTTCCCATAAAATTGACAACTCGATTGCACGGCGAATGACCGGTCATTTCGGACTGACGAGCCGATTTCCCTTCAACCAGGACTTCCAGTTTGCGTCCGATATATCTCTGATAATTGGCCTTTTGAATTCCAGCCTGATGTTCAATTAGTCGACTCAATCTTTCATTCTTCACTTCGGACGGAACTGAATCCGTAAAGAATGCCGCAGGCGTATGTGGCCGCGGAGAATACGCAAACGAATAAATACCGTCGTATTTCACTTCATCGAGAAGACTCAGCGTTTCCTGAAAATCCTCTTCCGTTTCGCCCGGAAAACCCACAATGAAATCGCCAGTTAGTGACATTTCGCGACCGCAGTTGCGGATCATCTCAATTCGGTCCATGTAGCTCTTGCGAGTGTACTGTCGATACATTCGGCGCAAAACATTATCCGACCCGGACTGAACCGGCAAATGAATCCAGTTACATAGATTCTCGTTCTCTGCCAAAACCTTAACCAGGTCCCGATCGAAATCGCGCGGATACGACGTCGTGAATTTGATCCTGATCCCAGTAGTTCGGCGCGCCAAATATTGCAGCAGTTTAGCGAACGTTACTTCGCCTTTGTCATCCGCATATTTGTAACTGTTAACGTTCTGCCCTAACAAACAAATCTCCTTGTAGCCCGCTGAAATCAACATATCTATTTCAGCAAGGATCGCTTCGGGAGATCGACTGTTTTCGCGACCGCGCGTGTACGGTACGATGCAGTAAGAGCAGTTCTTGTTGCAGCCTTCGATGATTGTGACAAAGCCGGTAGTCTGATTGATTCTCGACGATGCATCGGCGCTGGTGAATTCGCTCGGTACGTTCTGGGCAACATCGATGGCGCGCGGATAACCTTGCTCGAGCCTGGACAGCAGAACCGGCAATCGACCGATAGATCGCGGACCCATCACCAGACGCACAGCCTGTGATTTTCGAAAGATGGTTTCGGCTTCGTCTTGGGCTACGCATCCGATGACGCCAAAGATGACGTTTTTTGAATTTGCAGTGCGCTTCAGCTCGCCGATCCGCGAGTAGACTTTGCTGGCAGCTTTCTCACGAATCGAACAAGTGTTGAGCAGAATCAGATCTGCGGAGCGCGCGTCTTTGCTCGGCTGGTAACCGTTCTGTGAGAGCAGCGAAGCCACTCTCTCAGAATCGTTTACATTCATCTGACAGCCGAATGTTTCGAGGTAAAATCTCATTGTTACGACATCGTTTCCATTTCTTTGACGAAGGCCATTCTAACACCCGATAAGGTCTTTTACTAGATACGATATCGCTGCAATCGTGGCGTGGACTTCAGTCCGCGCAAGACATAAAACTGTCAAGGTTAACAGTACCGGACCAACGATCCTTATTTCGGCTGTTGCCTTTAGCCTGGGTAGATCGGCGATTTGCGCGGATTGAGGCTTCGGTCTGCGCAAGACATAAAACCATCAACGTTAAGAGTAACAGACCGACGATCCTTATTTTGGCGCTAACCTATAGTCCTGGTAGAGCCGTGACTTGCGCGGACTAAAAGTCCACGCCACTATTTCGCCAGGCGTCGGCGACGTGGGATTGAGCTCAACAGTTCCGCAGCGTGCAGTCGAGTCGCTTCTGTAATCTTCACGCCACCAAGAAGAGTAGCCAGCTCGGTCTCCCGATCTTTGTGATCGAGACGTTTGACCGTGACAGAGGTTCGTTCGTTGGTCACGCGCTTTTCAACTCGATAATGAACGTCAGCGAAACGGGCGATCTGAGCCTGATGGGTTACACAAAGAACCTGGTTATGATCGGCGAGGGCTCGCAGTTGTTCGCCGACTCGCTGCGATACGCGACCGCTGATGCCTGAGTCGACTTCATCAAAGACCATGGTCCGTGGAAAATCCAGCGGCGCCATTATGCTTTTGATCGCCAGCATCAAACGCGAAAGTTCTCCGCCCGAGGCAATCTTCATCAGCGGACGTAAGTCTTCGCCGGGATTCGGCGAAAACAAAAAGTCTATTGAATCAATACCAGAAGGTCGGGGTTTAATCTCGCTATCAGTTTCATCGAACTTGACGCTGAACCTGACATTCTCCATCGCCAGAGGTTTGAGCTCGGCAATCAGTTTCTTTTCAAGTGATTTCGCAGCGTCTTTCCGCAATCGACTGAGTTCGCTGGCAATCTTGAAATAATTGCGGCTTGCCAGATCGAGCTCAGATTTGGTTCTTTCTCGAAGGGCTTCATTGTTCTCAAACGCGTCCAGTTTGGTCTGAGTCTCGTCAAGATGCGCGATCACTTTCTCCAGAGTTCCGCCATATTTACGCTTTAAACGCTCAAGTTCTACCAGACGTTCCTCTACGATTCGCTGGCGATCAGGAGAGACTTCGACTTTGTTTAGATAATCGCGGAGAGTATAAGCGACATCTTCAAGACTGAACCTGCAAGTGTCGACCTGACCGCTGAGCCCGGCGACGCTTTCGTCGATACTGGCAAGTTCATCCAGCTTTCGCTTTATTGATCCGAGAAGAGTTGAAACAGAACCTTCGTGTTCATATAGAGCTCCGTAGGCAAAACCCGCCAGTTCATTGACTTTTTCGGCGTTGGCGAGAACTGATCGTTCACGCTCGAGTTGCGCGTCTTCGCCTGCAACTGGTTTCGCTTTGGCGATCTCTTCGGCTTCGAACTGCCAAACGTCGCGTTGGCGAATGCGTTCGGATTCGGTCTGGCTCAACTCGCGATACTGTTGATCGAGCGCATTCCAGGCTTCGTAAGCTCTCTTAACTTTTTGCGTTGTTTCGCCCAGGTTTCCGAAGTTGTCCAAAAGAACCAGGTAATTGCTCTGTTCAAGCAGAGCGTGCTGCTCGCCCTGACCGTAAATATCGACTAGAAACGGTCTGATCTGTCTCAGCAAAGCGGCCGTAATCATTTGACCACAAACGAAAAACCGCGTTTTGCCGTTTGAGGTAATTTCACGTCTCAGGATCAATTCCTGCTCAACATCGACTCCGGCGTCTTCCAAAATTGAGGTTAGCGCCGAACGAGCAACGGTGACATCAAACGCGCCTTCAATAAAGAGCTTGCTCTCGCCCGACCTGATTAGTTCAGCCGAGCCTCTGCCGCCAAACAGCAGGTTCAAGGCGTCAACGATTATCGACTTGCCTGAACCGGTCTCGCCGGTCAGAACGTTCAGACCGTCATCGAATTCCAGCTGGACTTTGTCGATGACGGCGAGATTTGAGATGTTGAGAAATCTGAGCATCCACCAAAACCGAATTTACAAATGAAATATGCGTTTAAGAAAGATGATATGAACCACAGAGGACACAGAGAGCGCAGAGGAAACCATTCATAATCCTCTGTGTCCTCTGTGTCCTCTGCGCCCTCCGTGGTTTAACACTCCTCTTTGACCGTCCAATTAACTTGAATCCTTCTTGACTTGTTTGTCAGCGATTAAGTAAACTCCGATTGCTTTCGGCGAAATTGTACTTTATCCGAGACCTTCTTCAAAGGACAAGGCAAAATGTCATTCAACAAAATCAGCATATTAGGAAATCTTGGTCGCGACCCCGAACTGCGTTATACACCGCAAGGCACTGCTGTGTGCGATTTTTCGATGGCAACCAGCGAGAAACGCCGCGATTCTAGCGGTGATCAACAAGACGTGACGACCTGGTTTCGAGTGACTTTCTGGGGAAAACAGGCCGAAATTGCCAGCCAGTACTTGTCCAAAGGTAAACAAGTCTATGTCGAAGGACGCCTGAGTCAGCGCGAATGGACCGACCGCGATGGGAACAAACGGACTTCACTTGAAGTCAACGGCACCGATCTCCATTTTGTAGGCACACGGGGCGATGACGCTGGAGGGCGCCAGTCAGAACCCGCCAGTAATACGCCAAGAGCGGCAAGCGCGCCTGCTCCGGCAAATGACGCTGACGACGACATCCCGTTCTAGAAGAGTGGTCCGGGATCAGGGGCCAATGGTCGGTTGCGATTGGTCAGGGTTAATCTTTGCACCGTGCTCAAATAGTCAATTCTTCTCTGACCACTGGCCACCGAACACTGACCACTTTTCTATTCCAGCATTATAAAGCCGGCAACTGGAAGTCCTTTGGTAGCTTCAACAGATCTGGCGATTTCCTGTTTTTTGGTCTTTCCCTTTTTTGCTACCAGAACGATCGAATCGGCGTGTGCGGCGAAAGATCGGTATCCCTCGTCGAGCATTCCCACCGGTGGGCAGTTCATAATTATCAGATCGAACATCTTTGACAAAGCTTTGATGGCGTCCGCAAGAGCCTGGGATTCGGCAACTGCCTTCGGATTCCATCTGAATCGAATGGTGGACTGAGTTTCCCAGATCGTGTCATCCGGTCTTTTCACAAAACCGGATTCGATTAGATTGTGTGCCTTGAGAGTGGAGAGAAGGTCGGCTTTCTGAAAGTCAAATTTCTTAGCATTTAGCTCCGCATTGTTCAGGTTCCATAACAGGACCGACATGCCATTCATCGACGCAGTTTTAGCCAGGCTGTCGCACAACGTGTATGAACGAATCTGGTCCGAGATCGGGCAGATCATTACCACCCGTTCACCTGAATCGGTGCTGACGCCACTCATAACCTGGTTCAGCAGGGTGTAAAGGCTCTGATCAACGCCGCCAGGTTCCGCGCCAGAATACGATGTCGAATTGGAGTTGAACATATTCGTTTACTAATCAGCTATTTCAACAATGCTCTTTCAGATATCACTGTAAGCAATGGAAGCCCCGCCTGAGCTTCTAGCTGCGCCGCTCCATACACAACCGGATCCATCAATTCGAAAATAATAGCCATTATCAGACCCAAAGCCAGCCCTCCCGCAAGCGCTGCACCCAGCAATAACTTCGGATTCGGTTCGGCCGATGCCGTTGTCGGCGTCGAAACGGTTATGTATTTATTGTCTTCAACCTGCGTAAGAATCTTTGTTGAAAGCAACGCACCAGCCTGTTCCTGGTTAAGCTTATCAAGTATTTCCTGCTTGGTCTTAATCTGAAATGTCAGCTCGGCGATTGTCTGCTCCGACGCTGGCATTTTCTTTAAATTGCCATTTAAACGATCCAGATCCTGTTGATACAACGGCAGGCTCTTCTCCCATTGATCGATCTGCATTCGGACTTCTTTAACCCTGGTGTCCACGGTTCGATAAGGAACGCTCAGCGAAACCTGACCGTTGGCAGGCGGTGTCATCAGAGCTTTTTCGAGTTCTTCAATCTGTTTCTTGAGCTCGGTCACCTGCGGGTGAGTCTCTTTCCGGGTCGCCATCATACTGGCGTATTCGGCTCGCAGCTCCTGCAGCTTTTTGGCGGTCGGGTTTTCGGGATCGGCTCGCAACGAAGCATCGTTATGTAAACGATCCTGCAGAGCTGTATATTCGTTCCGCAGCTTTTCCAGCTCGACCCTGCCGTTCAGGACCAAGCTCTCAAGATTTTGTTTCTGCAACAGATAATTCTGGAAAGCGTCCGGCAAGGCATCTTTGTTTGTTCCCTTGAATATTTCAAGTTTATGCTGCAGGTCGTTGATCTCTTTCTGGGTGTCGTCGGCCTTCTCTTTTATGGCTTCGGCTGTGTCACCGGTCGGGCGGACTTCGACCTGGCTCATCCATTCTTTGAACTGATCGCCGAGAATTCGCGCCAGTTTAACGCTTACTTCAGGGTCAGGACTGTCAACTGTGATTTCGAGGCTGGATTGGTTCAAAACGGCGTTGACGCCGTCTTTTATTTTTTCAACCGTCGGCGTCCAGGCAAAAGTATCCTTTTGCGTAAGCTTGGTAACCGCCTGTGACAGGAACAGATCGCTCTTGACGATGTTGTTGACGTCGCCTAGTTTCGTCGCTGTGTCCTGATCGCGGTGGAGCAAAGGCTCCTGGACGGTAGTGTTGCCCGAGAGCACCGGATCCGTGACAAGGATTTTAACTGACGCCTTATAATGCTTGTGAATCAGCAGGATAACGGGAATGGTCAGACCGACTGCGACTATGGTGGAGACGATAATAATGCCGATTCGTCTACGCAGGACCTCAAAAAAGAATGCGGGTCCCAAGATCATCTGATGCGTTCGATATGCCATTACACACAGCCCTGCCAGAACAGTCTCTCGTAATGACTTATCGACTCTTCGCGGTCTAAGCTTAAGATTTGCTTACAGAAACTTACGACTGAGGATGCCGGCGACCCGATTTTTGTTCGGTCGCCGGCAATGCTTACTTTCGTTTTATGTCGTTAATACCCGACGCACCAATAGATGAAAACTACGGTGTTCCAGAAAGCTGGACCATTGGGGCGGCCACCGCCATCCTGACCACCGATCACATAACCTTTGATTCCAGGCATTTCATAAGAAAAAATTTCAATAGCAGAAGGTTGCCAGCCTTTGCCAGGATTATAGGACATCGCGATCTCCAGCGGATCTTGAGCCTGACTCTGTTTGGGAATGGTAATTTGTCCGACTAAATGATTATTCTGACCGCCTGTGCCTGTCCAGACTACAGGTTGTTGCCCTGATGGCGGTTTCACCGCTATTTGTTGGCCCCAGCCCCCGGAATTGGTGAAACCAGAGACCTGAATCGTTGAATTCGGTGGAAGTGGAACGCTAACTTTCCCTGCCATATTGGTTGCTCCTTTTGTGACTATTCAATTAACTGTTTTGACGGACGTCTGTTTATCAAACAGCTAGATAGAAAAAACAGACGATCAGAACGCAGTGTTGCTATTAACCGAATGATCTGCCTTGGCGGCCTAACCTCTCTCTGTGGAGGTTTGTTGGAATTTTTTTAGGGCGCTTGGATAATATAATTTCGATCCACAATGCGTCAAGCATCTATGTGAACCGCATGCTTGACAGATCATGTCGCAGCCCGCATTCTTGATTTGATTAGTGATCCAAACATTCGCTGACAGTTTGATCGATGGATAAGCTCCAATTCGCAAAAGATACGCTGGAGAAATACTTCGGCTTCAACGGATTTCTGGAAGGACAGTCCGAAGTAATTGAGTCCGTTCTGGAAGGTCATGACTGCCTGGTCGTAATGCCGACAGGCGGCGGGAAGTCACTTTGCTATCAATTGCCAGCTTTGATGAGAGATGGGATCACGTTGGTTATCTCGCCATTGATCGCGTTGATGAAAGACCAGGTGGACGGACTGCGAGAACGCGGTATCAAAGCGACCTTTATCAACAGCTCCCTTTCATTCGAAGAGCAGCGATCTCGCCTGAACAAAGTGAGGCAGGGCGATTATCAACTGCTCTATATAGCGCCGGAGCGATTTCGCAGCGAATGGTTTCGCGATGTCCTGCGCGATGCCCAGATCAGCCTTTTCGCGATCGACGAAGCTCACTGTGTTTCGCAGTGGGGGCACGATTTCCGACCTGATTATCTGCGGCTTCGGCAGGCCTGCGAGAGTATTGGGCGTCCGCAGATGATTGCGTTGACGGCAACGGCTACTCCCTTTGTTCGCGCTGATATTATTCGAGAGCTCAGGCTTCGCGAACCGCGCCATTTCATCGCCGGGTTTAATCGACCTAATCTGCATTTACGAATCGCTCATCCAAACACCGAAGCAGAAAAACTGAAAGAGATCAGAAAATTAATAAAACGCGCCGATGGTTCGGGAATCATTTTCTCTGCCACGCGTAAAAGCGCGGAAACAGTCGCTGCAAAGCTTATGGAATCGGGATATTCCGCAGAAGCCTATCACGCCGGGATGACGGACGAGAACCGCATCCAGATTCAGGATCGATTTATGAACGGTCACGTCAAAGTGATCGTCGCGACCAACGCATTCGGTATGGGAGTCGATAAAGCTGACATCAGATTTGTTGCTCATTATCAAATGCCGGATTCGATTGAGTCTTATTATCAGGAAATAGGTCGCGCGGGTCGCGACGGCAAACCGGCAGAGTGCCTGCTGCTGTTCAATTATGCTGATAAACGGACTCAGGACTTTTTCATCGAAGGAAGCTACCCGGGCCCCGATTTGATCGAACGCGTCTACCGTGCTCTGGTTGATTGTGGGCGACAGGAGATCGAGCTTAGTACCAGTGAGATCGGAATGCGATGCGGCATCAAGAACGAGATGGCGGTCCGGTCTTCGCTGATAATCCTGGAGCGCGCCGGTCATATCGAACGAGGCAACGCGGCAGACAATCTGGCCAGCATAACTCCAAAAGCTAACCTTAATACTTATCTGGATCAGCAGGCGAAAGAATCGCAATTTACCGCTACCGTCCGCGCAATCATTTCCAAATACGACATCGAAGAAGGTTTGCCGACCCGGATCAGCATCGCGAACATATCTTCAGCGTCCGGGCTCAATAGAGCACAAGTGACAGCAGCGCTCTCGCGGCTGCAGGAGCTTGGCTGGCTCGATTACAGGCCATCGTTTCGCGGTCGCGGCGTCAGGTTGCTGGACGAAAAACCGGCCCGAGTTCTGCGAATAAATAATCAGGAGCTCGCTCGACGCGCTGCTAATGAAGAATTGAAACTGCGCAAAATGATTGATTTCGCGTATCACAAGGGCTGTCTGCGTAATTTCATTCTAAACTACTTTCAGGACCGTCACGACTGGCAGCCTTGTGGCCACTGCAGCAACTGCAGGCCGCAGTTGTTCAAACAGCCTTCGGTCGCAAAAGACGAACAGGATTTTGGTGGCGCTTTAGTTATCAAGCGCAAGGCGGCGTCCAGAGTCGAAGGTTTCATCATCGACAATGCACCGACAGGTCCAGCATTAAGGGACGAATTGGATCGACGAAGCGAGGACCACCGCGTCACAAAGGCTCAGGATAAAAACACCAAAGTCATAACCGAAGAGCAGCACCGAACCATCAGGATTATTCTGAGCTGCGTTGCCAGAATGAACGGTCGATTTGGCAAGACGATGGTGGCGAATGTGCTGCGTGGCTCGCGCGCTAAACAAGTGATAGCGGCAAAGCTGGACAAACTGTCGACGTATGGACTCCTTGATCAAATGACGATCGAGGAAATCGGAAAGTGGATTGACGCTCTGCAAAAGGGCCATCTGATCTTTTCATCTGGCGGCACATACCCCACCGTTTCTCTGACAGAAGAGGGTCGTCTGGTAATGCAAGGCAAAAAGATGCCCGAGTTTCGCCTTCCGCGGACCTAGCGCAAACTGGCAGTTTACGCTCTGAAGTTTATTTGTTTTGCCCGAAGGGCAAAGAGTTAATAGCCGTGGGCAAAGCGGAAGCGACGCCCACGGAGGAGTAAGAAAATTCTTCTTAGTCTGAAAGACTTGCAGTACACGCCGAAATCGACCCAATAATGTGGACTTGCAGCCTTTCAGGCTGCGAATCTTTATTTAATAGCTCCGGTGGCAATGCCACCGGCTATTAACTTTTAGCCATTCAGGCAATCGTTGGCCGCATATCGCGATCAATGACGATGCCAAGAGCCTCCAGACTGCCGTCGCAAGCTGCAATGCTTGCGCTTCAATGAAGGTTATGCAAACGGTGAAACGCCCACTCTAAACGCGAAACTCCAGGCTTGGACATTTTCCTGGCGCCCGCGAAGCGGGTTGCCCGCGTAAAGGCTGCGGTGAGTCTTCGAACCCCAGTATATCTAATGGTTGCGCAATCGTTGTTATTTTGCGGCCGCCCGTTGCACGGGCTCGAATCATAAACTCTTTGTGTACGGGGGTTCGCAAGCCTCACCCCCGCCTTTACGAGTGCAGCACGCCCCGCGCGCTCCGAAACCAGCCTTCTCCCTACACAACGGATATCCAACCTCAGGTGCAAGCAGAGACGTTTGCGCTACTTTTGAGATAATTTTGGTCGCAGTTTGAAGTCAAAATGTCCAAAAAATCGGGATTTACTTTCCTGAATTTCACTTCAATTCACGCAACTTCGTACTAAACAGCATAAATATCACTTTAGTAAACTCCACCCACTCAGCAGTTTACAACGGAATTTCGGCCGGACCTTGTCACAAATACTGTTTTGAGAGTTTTATCGGGATTCACTGGCATATCGATTGATCTATGTAAGAGCGGCGGCAAGGTAGCCGCCCTTAACTGAATAGCTTTCACCGATAAGAGCAAACCGTTGCGAAAGCGCGGGACGCAAAGCCGCCAGCCTAACGCTAGGCGTAAGGTGGCAGGTGACATTTCGTCACCTGTGATCTAACGCCTGGCCACGGTAGTGGGGATGCCGAAGCCAGAAAGCCTTCTGGGTCTCTCTTCTGAGGGTTGGCCTCTTATCGCGGATGCCAACCCTATTTCTGTTGGTTTCCAGGGCTAATTCCAGCTTAAGCACAATTTTTTGACAGAGCCGTTAAAGGCCATAAACTTTGATTAGGTGTTTGACTATCGCCCGGATGGGCGAGAATCAGACTACTCTATGGCCTGCTCATCTTGCAAACGCACCGTCGTCTTCCCTCACATCGACGATGCTCAAGTAGGTATGAGCGGGCCCTATAGTGGTAATTTTATATGATTTATATTTCGTAAAACGTCCTCTTTAACTACCCTACATAAGTCCTATTTTGCCTTGAATCCAAAAGATTCAAGGCAATTTTTTTTGCTCGGACGTTTTAGCCTTTGTCCAGAGGGCATCCATCTCGTCCAGATTGCTATCGGCAGGTGTCTTTCCCTTCTTGAGCAGCTCAGCCTCGATAAATTTGAAACGCCGTTTGAATTTTCGATTACAGCGGCGGAGCGCTGCTTCAGGATCGACCTTTACCAGGCGAGCGACGTTCACCGCGGCGAAGAGCAAATCGCCGACCTCGGCCTCGATCTCATCGGCGTCGATTTCGTCGCGTCCGATCGCTTCGATTACTTCGTCGTTTTCCTCCAGGAGTTTTGACATCGCGCCGAAGACGTCGGGCCAGTCGAAGCCTACCCTCGCGGCGCGCTCCGTCAATTGGTTTGCCTCCAGCAAAGCTGGAATTCGCGTCGAAACACCGTCGAGGATTGATGATGGCTCGCTCGGCTTGTCGTCTTTGCCGGCGGCTTTTCGTTCCGCTGCCTTGATAGCTTCCCAATTGCGAAGAACATCGTCCGTTCCGGTGACGCTCTGGTCGCCAAAGACGTGAGGATGGCGACGGATCATTTTTGCAGTAATGCCTTGAATGACGTCTTCGATGCTGAATTGACCATTCTCGTTTGCAATCTGGGCGTGAAAAACAACCTGAAGCATCAAATCGCCGAGCTCTTTCTTTAGCTCTTCAGCGTCGCCTTCTTCGATTGCTTCGATGACTTCGTAAGCTTCTTCAATTAGGAATGGTTTCAGGGTATCGGGTGTTTGTTCGCGATCCCACGGACAGCCCTCTTTCGGATCGCGCAGACGGTTGACTAAATCGACTAATTCTCCAAATTTTGTTTCAGACATGCGCGTCACTCTAGCCAAAGAATAACTGAGGTGCAAGCTCATCGAAGCCCGGGCTGACATTATGAATGTAGGGGCAGGGCTCGTCCCTGCCCCTACAGCGTAAACACACTGGTTTGATTTAAAATCTTGATGTTAGTATCATTCGCAATTTGTAAGACACCATTTATATTCGAAGGTCATTGCTATGCCTGACAAAGACGATGATGTTTCATTTAAGGTGAGAGACAAACGCCTGTTCAACCCGGACGGCTCCCTGCGCGAGAGTACCGAAGAGGAAGAAGTTGTTGAACCGAAAAAAGAGTCAACCGCGGCGGCTTCGGCGCAGACTGCCACCCAGTCAGCCGGAGCGCATCTGGAACCCGAACGACCGTCAACCACGGAATCGACTCAACCGACGCAGCAGAGTCACGATCACGAAACCGCGCCACTGGAATTCATCAACTTTATCTACGGTCTTGCCAGCAATGCGTTTGCAAATCTTGGCATGATGCCGCATCCGGTTACCGGTGAAGCAACCGTAGATTTGGAAACCGCCAAACATTTCATCGACATAATCGGATTGCTCGAGAAAAAAACTCAGGGCAATTTGTCAGCGCAGGAATCGAAGATGATCGCTGAGATATTGCGCGATTTGCGAATGCAGTATGTCTCCCTGATTAATACGCAAAAGTAATCAGGATAAGGAATAGATGCGCGTTACAGTTTTAGGATCTGGCACTTCAGTCGGCGTCCCCACAGTAGGATGCGAATGCGAAACCTGCCGTTCAAACGACCCGAAAGACAAACGGTTGCGCCCGTCGATAATGGTTGAAAACGATGGATATACGATCATCGTGGATACATCTTCGGACTTTCGCCAGCAGGCACTGCGACTGGGATTAAGGCGCGTGGACGCAGTGCTGATAACCCATTGCCACGCGGATCATGTATTTGGCCTGGATGACATTCGGCCGTTCAATTTTCGACAGGGACCGATTCCCTTCTTCGCAAACGAGATTGCGTGGAAAGGCTTGCGTCAGGTTTTTGGATATGTCTTCGATCCGAAAACGCAGCGCGGCGGCGCTTTGCCGCAACTGGTCCCGCATACTGTGATGGGCGCATTTTGTCTGTTTGGTCTGGACATCACTCCGATAGAAATTCTGCACGGGCGCTTGCAGGTGCTGGCGTATCGGTTCGGCAATTTTGCTTACGCTACTGATTGTAATTTTATTCCGGATGAGTCGTGCGAAAAACTGGCGGGATTGGATACCTTGATCATCGACGGACTCAGGTACAATACGCATTCCACGCATATGTCGATAGAGCAGTCGCTTGAATACATCGAGCGTTTAAAACCGAAACGCGCGTTTCTGACGCACATGAATCACGATATCTTGCATGCCAGAACCAGCAAAGAACTGCCTGAAGGAGTCGAGCTGGCCTACGATGGATTGCAGTTCGAGGTGTAACCGCAGCTTCTATGAATATCTTTCGAGGATTGGGATCTTCCGACATCGCAACGCCGACAGTCGTAACACTGGGAGTGTTCGACGGGCTGCACCTGGGGCATCAAGAGATAATCAAAACTGTCGCTGCCCGCGCAAAGGAGCTTAGCGCCGTTCCGACCGTTATTACGTTCGAGCCTCATCCGCGGGCTGTCCTTCATCCGGAAACGACTCCGCCGCTTTTGCAAACTCTGGATCAGAAACTCGAAGGGATGAAATACCTGGGCATCGATCAGGTGATCATTCTTCATTTTGACATGCAGCTGGCAGCTGTCACCGGCGAAGATTTTATCAGGAACATAATCCACAATCGGCTCAGAGCTTATGAAGTTTATCTTGGGCGAGGTTTTGCCTTTGGGCACAATCGTGGAGGAAATATCCAGTTATTGAAACAACTCGGGTCTGAGTTGGGCTTCATAGCGGGAGAAGTGCCTGAGATTCGGCTGCATAGCTTGAGAATCAGCTCGACTGTGATTCGCAAGTCTCTCAAATCCGGTCGAGTGAATCTGCCGCGCAAGCTGCTCGGACGACCTTACGGGATCGAAGGCAGTGTTGTGGAGGGTTATCAAAAAGGTCGCGAGATGTCGTTTCCGACCGCAAATCTTCAAGTCGAAAATGCCACAATCCCGGCGGACGGTGTTTACATAACTTTGACACTGGTTGACGGCGCCTGGCATCGAAGTCTCACCAACATTGGCGTGCGCCCGACGTTTGGCGGCGATTCAGACAGATCGATCGAGACATTTCTGATCGATTTCAAAGGCGACCTTTACGGAAAGACGTTGCGGCTGCGGTTTCTTCATCGCTTAAGAGCCGAAATGAAATTCCCGGATATGAAAGCGCTCCAAGAGCAGATCGCATACGATTTCAAAAGGGCCAACCGATATTTTGCTTCTCCAATAGTGCAAAAGAATCTGGAATTCCGCTAAGAAATCGTGGCGTGGACTTTAGTCCGCGCAAAATATAAAACATTCAAGATTAATAGAAACCCTCGTCCCAATCTGCTTTTCCTGATAATCAGGTGTCTGTTGCATTTAACGGTGGTAGTTTTATAACTTGCGCGGACTAAAGTCCACGCCCTGAAGTTTGGACATTTTTGGTCTGATGTCCTATCGTAGGTGAGTCTGATTCATCGCCGACCATTGCCCGAAGGGCTGCCAGTGAGTAGCCGTGGGCAAAGCGAAGCGACGCCCACGGAAAGTTACAAAACCCTGATCGACCCTGAAGGGGTCGGAGTAGGCTATGAGTTTTCAAAATTCCAATGGCAGGATGGATATGGCGCGTTTTCAATCCGTGCTTCACAAATTACACAAGTGAAATCCTATTTAGCAAAGCAAAAACAGACGACGTTTCAAGAGGAATTTATTCAGTTTTTGAAGAAATACGAGATCAGTTACGACGAAAAGTATTTGTGGCGATAGAGCAGTCCGACCCCTTCAGGGTCGGAAAATCTTATCTATGCTTTCCGTGGGCGTCGCTTCGCTTTGCCCACGGCTATTAACTTCTTGCCCTTCGGGCAAATCAAATGTCCAAACTTCCGTGCGCGGACTAAAGTCCACGCCACGATTGCCGCTTATCTGGCTGCGCCAATCACACTGACCCCGGACCATAGTCGAGGCTGACGATTCTCCGGTTTGCTGATGAATTCAAGCACGGTGCTTCGCCACAGTTTTGAAGTCGGTTCGGGTTTTGTATTTCTGGTTTGAGTTCGCAATTTTTCGTAAAAATTGACAATCAGCGTCTCATCCGACCCTTGATTGATCATCGTCTCCGGGCACCCGGCAACAAACAAAGACCACGTCAATCCGACCAACCCGTTTCCATCGCCGGCTGAATTGCTGGTTGAGCCCATCGAGGTAAAAACCGCCAATTCTGATTTCAAATTAAGTTGTGCGATCTCTCTGGCCTCAAGCAGTCCATCGTCATTCACGTCTTTATCCGATTTCGCAAGCGCCACAAATGAATTGAAAGGCGCTGCGTCGCTGATGATTCCAGGAGCATTTATAAAAATATATCTGTGCTTACCGGCCTCTGCTTTAAATAAATTCTCGCGAGCTTCTGTTTGCACATAGAGTTTGTTAAAGGTTGATCCAGTTTGCTGAAACGCTTCTTTGAACCGACGTTCAGTTTCAGGCTGCGGCAGGAACTTCTGGTTTGGATAGAACAACTCCGCGCGCTCCTTTGTCGTGTCAGCAATGGAAGGATTAACGACCATCATTGTCGATAGGACGCCACTGCTATTTCGCACGGAACGGACCTTCCTCATCTCGTCCATGACACTTAATGACGGAGCGTAGCTGATATCGAAATCTTCAATCAGGAATTTTTCTTCTGACGGCTGTAATGCTTGAAATGGCAATGACCACAACGAATCGTCGGGAAGAATGACGATTGATTCCTTGCCTTCAAGATAACCCTGTGCCGGTTTTATTAAAATCGAATACAAATCCTGAGCGGATGTCTTGAAACTTTCATTCTGACTTTCGAGCTGAGATTTAAACCGCGATATCTTTTCCGCAAGCTCTTTTCGGTTTATGTTAAGTATGAATGCATCAAGCCTCGGAGCGACAGGGCCGGATTGACCGCGCGCCAGCACAAACAGATAAGTGTTCGTGTCCGTAACCAGATAATCGAAAATCGTTGAGCCGGGCTCGATTACTCTGCCAGCAGTTTCCGGTCGGATCTGTTTGCCATCTCCGCGCAGCACACGCAAGTCGGGATGATTTACGATCAGCTTAGCCTCGAATTGATCGTAATCACGAGCTCGCTGTTTTCGCGAGTCGCTCAAAGCGGAAAGCCGTTCCTGATTGGGCTTCTTGCGCGCGATTTCGCGTTCAATCTGCGTGTTGAGCGAAATCAGATCGGCTTTTATCGAACGCTCTCTGTCCCGCTCGTCCGCGGTCATGCCTTTTTCAATTGTGATACCGCTTTGATCCAGCAGATCGATCAACGCCTGGGCTTTCGTTCGCTCCGAGTAAGAAAACGCTTCCACCGATTCCTTTTGCATAATCGACAACTCTGCCATGGCCGCGTAAGGTCCGACTTTGCTCGTGGAGCTCTTCGATTCCGCACCTGCGGTAATCGTGTGATGCATTTCCTCGATTGTTTTTATTGAGCTTTCGAATGCCGCCTTTGCCTGAGTTATCTGATTCAACTGTCGGTAAGCCTCGCCTGCTCTGAATTGGGCGTGCCATAGAATCTCGTATCTTCCGATCTCTGACGCTACAGAGATGCTGCGAAGATCATAATCGAGAACCTGTTTGTAATCGCCTTTCAAGGCGAGCGCTATCCCAATATCCACCAGGTCAGTTGCGATGTCTCCTTTTTTACCCAGCGACTCAAACGTTGCCAGGCTCTTTTTGTAATCATCAAGTGCTTCCGGATAGTTTCCCTGAGCAGTCAGTACTAATCCCAGACCGCGTAAAATTGTGGCTGCACCTTCGTTGTCCTGAAAGCTATTTAAAATTGCGAGGCTCGTCTGAAATGATTCGAGCGCCGATGGGTAATTTCCCCTGATAAAATAGATGCCTCCAATATTGGCGAAAGAATTTGCAATATTCTTCCTGTCATCCAGCTCCTTAAACAGAGCGAGACTTTTTTGATGATAATCAAGAGCAGAAATCAAATTACCTTGCGCGGTCAACGCAAGTCCGGTATTTGCTAAAAGCGTAGCCGCAGCAGGTTTATCTCCGATTTCGTTGGCAATATTTAATGCAGGCCTGTATTGCTCGATGGCCTCGACATTTCTGTTCTCAGCCCGGTATAGATTTCCGATGTCGCCCATAACTCGAACTACACCGGTCGCGCCCTGCGCTTTTATCGAACGAAAGATTGAGAGACTCGTCTGGTAATGGTCCAGCGCGGAATCATAAATTGCCTGCGATGTCAGCGTTAATCCGATTGCTTCATGCGATGTGGCCGCGCCGCCTTTGTCCCCGAACTCTTCATTTAATTTTAGGCTTTTCTGATAGGCATCCAAAGCTGAAACATAATCGCCGGAGAGATAGTAACAATTTCCGAGGTTATAGGCGATTGTAGCGACTTTAAGCTTTTTTGACGGATCCAGCAGCGGCTGCATTTTCTTGTAGTAGTCCGCGGCTAGTTCGTAATTCTCCTGCTGGTAATAAACCGCAGCGATATTTTCGTAGACATCCGACAGCGAAATGTTGTTCGCCAGCGATTCGTATATTGCCGCGGCTTTCAGATACGAGTCGACTGCCAGATCCAGTTTGCCCTGCTGTTTATAGACAAACGCTATCCCTAAATGCGCCGAAGCTATATCGTCACTGGCGTGGATTTTTTCCGCGGATTTCAACGACTCCTGGTAAGCCGACAACGCCTTGTCGTACTGTCCCTGCTGGTAATATACGTTCGCGATATTGTACTGGGTTATCGCAAGGCTCGAGATATTACCGACATCGTTGAACAGCTTGATTGCCTTTTGAAAATTCTCAAGCGCTTCAGCGGGCTTGCCCTGCATCTGTTGAATGAAACCGATCATAAAGATGGAATGGCCTAAATCTTTTTCGCGTCCAATCTTTGTTCCTATGTCGATAGCAATCTGGTAAGCCTTGATTGCTCGATCTTTTTCACCGTTGCCAAGGAACGTTCCGCCATAGGAGATGAACTCATTTCGAAGTTCAATCGACGCCAGCTCACTGTTTTCCTCCAGCAGCTTGCGCTGAGCTTCGTCTGTTTTGGCATTTACCACTTCAGCTGCGAGCGCAGCCGCGGCTGAGTCATCCTGCCAGAGTTTCCATTCCCCATTGCGTTTAACGAAAGAGAGCTTTCGGAACGAATGGATTGCTGAGACGTTTATCCGGCCGTTGCCGAGATCCGCCGGCCTTACAGTTTTGTCGAAATCCACGCGAGCAACGGCGCGCGAATCTTGAATCTGCACCTTAACAATCTTCAAATTAGAAAAGTTGTAATCAACACTTGGCAGCGGTTTGATCTCAAACTTATAAGGCGCCGACGCGTCCCACAAGGCTTCTAACCCGGCAACATCCTTCTTTTGCCACAAATCATAATAGTTGGTTATGAACATCCGGATGGCGGCTTCATCGGGCGAGGTCGGTTCTGCCTGGTAAATGGTAGCGGATGTAAATTGGTTAACGAATGCAGCCAACAGAAGACAAAGGGAAAAGATGCCATTCATTTGCTGATTTTCCTGTTCAGATTTTTGCGGAGATCAGTTTCGACACCGGCTGGAAAATAATGTTCCAGCTTTTTTATATTAAGCGGCTGCCAGCCCAGACTATTAAGATCGTGCTCTGCTGTAGAATCGGGTGCCGCATTCGTTACACCGATAGGGAAATTTGGCTGTCAACGGGTATACGGTAGTTTCCAATACGCCTACTCGCTTTGATCGCCTTACTTTGGTGCTCTGGCAATTGGGGCAGAATTGGCGGTTTGAATCGCCGTTCTGGTTATTCTGCTTTTTTAAGCCATGATCCGGCGAATGCGTGCTGGCCGATTTGAATTCCTGTTCGGATTCCGACTCGTGACCATTCTTTCGGCCGTAACTTGGAATGGGCGAAAATCCTTCGAAGTAAAGATTGCAATCAGTACAACGAAACCGATGGAACCCCATCAACTGCACCAATACAGAGAGGTCCCGTCGAGACCTGTGCACTCGTTTTCTGGATTGGCACTTTGGGCACTTCTTCATAATCAGTCAAGGAGCCGATCTTGACTACGCCGGCGCCAGCTAGCGTACCATAGAAACTAAAATTGGGAGATGCGGCCTTCCGGTATACTAAAATTACTATTCTCCGCCGACAGCGGATAGCTCACTTGAAGGATAAAGCGAATTGATCAGATCTTTGTACTTGTCCTCCACAATTCGCCGGCGAACCTTTAATGTCGGGGTAAGCTCGCCGCCCTCGACCGTAAATTCTTTTGGCAGTATCGCAATCTTTTTGATTCGTTCGTAATCGGCCAGACTTTTTGTAAGGCCGGCCACCTCTTTTTTAACATGCTCGATGACCTGGGGGTTAGTTGTCAAGTCATCCAGCGGCAGTCCTTTTGATTTCGCGACTGCTCTTAAATTTTCCAAATTCGGGACAATCAGGGCTACCGGATACTTTCGCTGATGGGCGATTATCAATGCCTGTTCGATCAAATCGGATTGTCTCAGCATGTTTTCGATTGGCTGCGGCGCTATATATTTTCCGATACTCAATTTCATTAGATCTTTTTTGCGATCCGTGATCTGAAGAAAGCCATGCTCGTCGAATTGACCGATGTCTCCGGTCTTAAACCAGCCATCCTGATCGATAACTTCGCGTGTTTCGGCAGGCTTATTAAAGTATCCGACCATTACCTGTCGGCCGCGGGTACAGATTTCGCCATCTTCGGCAAGTTTCAATTCGACGCCGGGCAATTGTTTGCCGACTGTGCCGATCTTGTTGTCATCCATTGTATTGACGGCAATCACAGGTGACGTTTCCGTCAGCCCATACCCTTGCAGAATAGGAAGACCCGCCGCCCAAAACGCATAGCCGATATGCGACGGCAAAGCCGCGCCGCCCGCGACCATACGTTGCATCCGGCCGCCCACTGCCTCTCTCCATTTGGAAAAAACCAGTTTCGACGCCAGTTTATGCTGAATAGAGAGTGTAAATATTATCGGCTTTCGCTCATCCTTCAACTTTGCCCATTCAACACCGACCTTCATAGCCCAGTCGAACAGCTTCCTCTTGTTTTTGGAAAGCTTGTCGGCTTTTTTCATAATCCGTTCGTACATCTTCTCGAACAGCCGAGGCACACTGGTCATAATGGTCGGCCGAATTTCGGCCAGATTGTTGACAACCGCTTCGACGCTTTCGGCGTAACAAATCGTCACTCCGAAATGAATGTAAAGGTAGATAACCATTCGTTCGAAGATGTGCGAAAGCGGCAGGAAGGTCAAAGCTATGTCGTCAGCTGTCGGCTTAACGAATTCACCGGTTTGAATCGCATCGAAGATTAGATTATCGTGCGACAGCATTACTCCTTTTGGCTCGCCGGTCGTGCCCGAAGTATAGATGATGGATGCCAGATCGTCGGACCTGATATCCGAAGCGATCTTGTCATACAAATCCGGACGTTCTTGCGCCAGTTCCCTGCCGGCCCCTTCGATGGTGGCTAAATCGATAGCGTGCTCGTCGGGCCGCTTTTCGAACGTGACCAGTTTCAGATCCGGCACGTGTTTTAAAGCCGAATCGATGCGTTTGACCTGGCGATAGTTCGAAACGATCAGCAGTTTTGGCTGCGATTCTTTCAGGATGTATTCAACCTGATTAAGCGCCTGGGTAGGATAAATCGGGACGTTTATGGCTCCGGTTGCGATGATTCCATAATCGGCCAAAGTCCAGTAGAAACTGCTCTCAGCCAGCAGCGCAACCCGGTCGCCTTTTCGAACGCCGAGTGAGTACAACCCCAACGCCACACTGCGAACCCTTTGTTCGAATTCAGTCGCCGACACGGTATGCCATGCGCCGCTTTCTTTGTAGCGCATGAATTCAGATTTCTTATGTGTTTCGACGGCCTGATGCAGCAGAGCCGTGAGGGTCGTGGGCTGTTTGTCGGGCATACAGGAGATATCCTACCACAAAGTGGCGCAGACATTCAGTCTGCGCTGGCTAATTAAACGTTCCGTAGTTTTCCATCTCCGAGCGTTTTAAACCTGCGCAGACCGCAATGTCCGCGTCACGTCACTTAATGCGCTCACCGCGTAACAACTCCAGGTAATACGGTGGAAAACTGACTGGATGGCCGTCTGTATCTATCAAAACGTGCAGCGTTTCACCAACCGCCAGTGATGTTCCATCAGACCGTTGAATCTCGTAAGCGAATCGTGCCGTTCTTCTATGCAGCGAAGTAACCCAGGTCCGGACCACCACCTCGTCATCGTATTTTGCTGGCGCGCGGTAACGACACTGACTTTCGGCAACAACCAGGTAAGCTTTGTGTTGCTCTTCAAGCTCGCGATAGCTGAATCCGCATTGGCGGCAGTACTCGTTCCGTCCTACCTCCATCCAAATATAGTAGTTCGCATAATAGACGATGCCCATCTGGTCAGTTTCCGCGTACCGAACGCGAAAACTGGTCTCGACCACGGGGGCCGCGGTCGTCGCTGTCTTTTCCATTGACTTTGTTCTCATCCGACCTGAATAATAGTTAGGCGCGCAACCTTCATCTAAATTTGGCAGAGCGTCAAGACGCCCAGGCAAATTTGCTGGTCCCGTCTTGATGAATTCTTTGTGGCGCATTGCAAGCCGTATTGCCTGCATAACGCCTTGAAACTCGAGCTCATGTTTTGAGTCACTAACTTAATCGGAAGGCTGTTCTAATGTCAAAGCGTTTTTCGGCTTGTCTTCTGGCATTCGCGACGAGTCTGTTGCTGGGTTCATCTGTGCTGGTTGGTCAACTGGCCAACAGGTCGCCGCGAAACAGTGCGGAGGCTTCTTCCGCTCTCTCCGCCACAAATCAGGTACTGGAGCAGGTGAGCCGACTGCGCGGGCTTCCGGTCAAACATCCCGTCAAAAGCGGTCTGAAGTCAAAGGCAGAGATCGAGAAGATGCTGATGGAAGACATGAAGGCGACCAATACCCCCGAGGAGATCGAGGCTAATAGAAAAGTGCTGGTCAAGTTCGGGATGATTGCTCCGGACTTTCCACTGGCGGATTACCAGGTTAAGTTGCTGGCAGAGCAGATCGTCGGCTTTTACGAACCGAAAACAAAGGAATTTTACCTTGCCGACTGGGTGCCGATTGACGACCAGCGAGTCACGATGGCTCACGAGCTGACACACGCGTTGCAGGATCAGTACTTCGATCTGGAGCGCCTGGACAAATTTCCAAAGCACGAAGGTGACGCCGAAATGGCGGCACACTCGCTTGTTGAAGGCGAGGCTACCGTTCTGATGTTCAGCTGGCAGCAGCAAATGGAAGCCAGCAAACTGCCGACGTTTCGAATCCCCGATGAAAGCATGCATCAGGGAGTGTCCGGAGAGCGCTTCCCTGTTTTTGAAAATGCTCCGCTGGTGCTGCGCGAAAACGTCACGTTCCCTTATTTTTATGGAGCGGTATTTGTCCAATCGATTGTGCGAAAGGGCTCGTGGGATGCGATAACAAAAAGCTATTCCGATATGCCGATTTCGACCGAGCAGATTATGCATCCCGAGAAATTCATTAATCGCGACAATCCAATCGAGATCACGTTGCCGGATTTAAGCAGTCAGCTCGGACCATCGTGGAAACAGATCGATTCAGACGTTACGGGAGAATTCGATTATAAATTGCTGCTGGAACAGTTCATCGATAAGACGAAAGCTCAGAATGCCGCCGCGGGATGGGGCGGAGATCGTTATGCCGCATTCGAGAATAATAAAACCGGCGAAATCCTGCTGACGCAAATGACGATGTGGGATACAGAGAACGATGCGCGGGAATTCTTTGAAGCCTATTGCGAGAGAACACAGATTCGCTATCAAAACCCCAAACAGACTGAATCGACGCCTGACACGCGGCGGTGGCATACGTCCCAGGGCGATGTCATCATCCAGCTTCGAGGAAACAGCGTCTTAATCGTCGAAGGCGGAAACTCAAAACTGCAGGACCAGCTTGTCCCTCGTCTTTGGCAGAGCGAGCATAAAACCATTAGCTCGATTCCCTGGCAAAACAAGTGACGCGGGGACACGGAGAGAAGAATAAGGTCTCCGCGTCATTTCTCTTCACTGTTTGACTGCAAATAGCGGTGATCGTACGACGAACAGGTGCGTTCGGAAGTCCTGCGACGTAATTGCGGTTCGGTTTCCTACGTTGACCACGCTGAAGAACAGGTCAGCCTGATTCTTCAAAAACGCTGCGGGCAATGTAAACGACAACGAAGTTCCTGCCGTTCCAAGCGGAGCTAACGGACCGATTCCCAGCGTCGGCGTCACCGTCTGGGTTATGCCGTGAGCGAAGTCGGTGATAATTACTTTGACTCCGGTCATAAATCCAAATCCGTCGATCCTCACTTTCACATTGCTGTCTCCAACTTGAACCGCATTGGGCGTTACAGCAGTGATTCCAACCGTCGCCGGAACGACCTGGAGCGGCAGCCCGGTAAAGTAATTCGATCCTTTGGCAAAATCTGCGTCGACAAGGTGCAATGCCGGAATCTTTGAAAACGCGCTGTTCACTGTCAATGTCAATTGATTCGCATTAATAAATGCTGATTGCGCCGCAAGACCGTCTACGCGTACGGCAGCGGTCTTTGTAAACCGACCTAAAGGATCTTCGATGAAGATGGTCTGGCTTGAGTTCAACGGTCCCAGCGTATTTGGTCGAAGAATGCTTTCGAGACCAGGATCGGTGCGCTTATCCGTATTGAAGAAAATAACCGCGCTGTTGGTGATATCGGAACCGCTGCTGGTGTTGAAAGCTTCGAACAATAGCGGCACCGATATGTTAATGCTGTTAGGCGCGCTGGCTAGTTGATCGAAATCGACTTTTTGGGCAGTAACAAAGAAAGCGGCGCCCTCAGAAAATCCGACCATTCCGCTGGCAGAGTTAACCGGACCATAAATGTATTCGAAGGCTCCGTTGCGAGCCATCACCAATGCGAACGTGTCGGTCTTGGTTGTGGCTTCGGTCTGATCGGCTACGCCATTCCATTCGACCAGTAACAGTTCATCCCCCAGTTGAGTCAATGTCACAGATCCGGCAGCGGCCGGGTTCAGGTCTTCCCAAAAAACAGCAAGCCGGGGCGGCCCGGTAATCAGCGCGGGCAGCGACGGCGCGGCATCAAATGCCGGCTGGCCGAATGTCACGTAACCGTTCGCGCTGATAAACATCTTGGTGTAGATCGTGTTGAAGAACGGAAATACCAGCCCGTTCTGAAAATCGTATTCGACTGTGTCGTCATTGCCAAGCGGCAGGACAAGCGAAGAAGCGTTCAGATTCGTAAGCGGATTAACGTCCACCGTGTCGCCGAACAATGTCATAATCCGCGGAGAGGCCGTTGGGTCGGGCTTCTTTGGAGTTACAGGTACTTTACCTGACAGTATTGGCTTCGGCGTTTGCACCCGACTTTGTGAAGGGGCAACAGACCGTCCCTGACCAAAAGCAGACCCATGCTGCATGGCGACAGGCAATGTAAATCCGATCAACACAAGGACCGTTACCGCCGTTCTTAATAAATTTTTAAATGACTTCATCGGTGCCCTCCATAAGCCCTGCAAACAGACTGACGTAATCCTGCCGACTACTCTTCAGGATTCGTTATCGGAAGCCTGCCCGGAATCATTTAGTCTTGCTATAGTTACAGCCCTCAGGAAGCCCTGAAACAGGGGTTTTATCCGAAATAAATTTGTCCAATTCGTAACAGTTATCCTGATCGAGCGTCCGTCGTGTGTGTGTTCGTAGTAAGTGTCAGTACCAGCTGGGGTAGCGGCTGGCACTGACCAGGGGCACAGCAGACGCTTGCGCCCCCGGATTTGCGGCCTTCATTAAAATCCGTTAAATTCCAACTGAGGAATTTCTGGTGCTAACGCTCGATACTGGCTTATTGGAGCTTCACAAATACGGTGTCCCAAAACTGAAGACGCAACGTCGAGCTCTTCTGCTTGCGACTGCGGCCGCCGAGTTCTCAGGCAAACCCGATCCACGACTCGCAACTATCGAAGACCTGCTCCACTACACGCCAATCCGATACGAAGACCGATCCCGCATACCGAAGATCAAAGACCTGCACGAAGGGATGAGCGCCGCCGTTGAAGTCGAAGTCCGCGTTGCCGGCAGTTACTACGTAAAAGGCGGAAAGATGTCGATCTTCGAATTTTCCGCCGCCGATGAGACGGGTCAGATTCGCGCTTTCTGGTTCAATCAGAAATACCTGGAACAAGTCTTTAAACGAGGCACTCGAGTAATTCTGTTCGGTCAGTGGAAACGCGGTCGAAGAGGTTTTTTCGAGCTCGAAGGACCGCGCGACTATGAAGTCCTCAACGAGGACGCCGAAGAACTCTCTCTGATTCACACAGGACGACGTGTTCCCATATATCGCAAACTAGGTGAATTTCCCGGTAAGACTCTGCGGGAAATCATTAACCACGTACTGCAAAACATCGATCTTGGCTCTATGCCTGAACACCTGCCTGAAGATCTCAGACAACGCAATTCGTTGATATCGCGAGCTGCCGCGCTGAACCAGCTTCATTTCCCTGCTGAGGATGCCTCGATCGATGAATACAATCGGTTCGCTTCGCCCGGACACAGGCGATTGATTTTCGAGGAGTTCTTTTGGCTGGCGCTGGCAATCGGATACCGAAGAGGACAACGCGAAGAATCTCCAAAGGGGACCGTAATCGAGATCAACGATCATATTCGCCAGGTCATCAGGTCAATTCTTCCTTTTGAATTGACTGGCGCTCAGAAGCGAGTGCTGAAGCAAATAAAGGAAGACCTGGTGTCAAAAAAGCCAATGAATCGTTTGCTTCAAGGTGATGTTGGCTGCGGCAAAACAGTTGTTGCGCTGCTCAGCGCAATAATGGCCATCGAGAACGGTTATCAAACTGCGCTGATGGTTCCGACAGAGATTCTGGCCGAGCAGCATGCTCGGAATCTTAAGCGGATGCTTGCCAAAACTCCTTACCGTGTAGAGCTTCTGACTGGAAGCGTGACGCCGCAACGAAAGAAAGAGCTTCACAGCGCAGTAAAGTCCGGCGAAGTCGATCTGCTGGTTGGCACGCATGCGTTAATTCAGGAGACAGTTCAATTTTCCAAGCTCGGTCTGGTTGTAATCGACGAGCAGCATCGATTCGGCGTTATGCAGCGAGCGCAATTGATTCAACGCGGATACAACCCTGATGTTCTGGTGATGACGGCGACGCCGATCCCGCGAAGCCTGGCGATGACAGTCTATGGTGATCTGGATGTTTCGGTAATCGACGAGCTTCCACCGGGACGAACGGCGATCAAAACAGTTTTGCGCGACGATTCGGCCCGGAACAAAATCTACAAATTCATTGATGACGAAATTCGCGCGGGCAGACAGATATACATCGTCTATCCTCTGGTTGAAGAATCGGAAAAGCTGGACCTGTTGGATGCCACACGGATGGCTGAGCATCTGCAGACAACGGTCTTCCCCAACTTTCGCCTCGGTCTGTTACACGGCAAGATGAAGCCTCCGGAAAAAGAGGAAGTGATGCGCGCTTTTGTCGCCGGAGAAATCAACATCCTGATTGCGACTACTGTTATCGAAGTCGGTGTCGATGTTCCCAACGCGAACGTGATGATAATCGAGCATGCAGAGCGGTTCGGTCTTTCTCAGCTTCACCAGCTTCGCGGCAGGGTCGGCCGCGGGTCAACGCAGTCGTACTGCATTCTGCTGGCGAGTCACAAACGCACGACAGAAGCCAGGGAACGGCTTGCGATAATGGAGCAAACGTCCGATGGATTCATCATCGCCGAGAAAGATTTGGAAATTCGCGGTCCGGGAGAAGTGATGGGAACTCGTCAACATGGCGTTCCCACATTTCGCGTCGGTAATATTGTCAGAGATCAAAAACTGCTTGAAGCGGCAAAATCCGAAGCAGATTTTCTGCTGACCAAACGCCGTAACACGCGAGAAACATCGCAAATGATTGACCTGATACGAAGCCAACCAAAATTCGGTCTGGCGACCGTCGGATAAAACGGGCAAGTGCACGTATTTCGCACGCTCAGCCATTGACATGATAAGGTTTTCTCCCCAAAAAAACCCAAGGGAATATGAGCGAGAGCAAAGAAACTTTAACAGCAGAAGCACCCAGGTCGAGGCGCTTGCTGGATCGGTTTGCCCGTCACCTGGGTGTTAGCTTCGAACGAAAACAGGAAATATATATAAGCTTGTCGCAATCAGCGTCGCTGCTGGACGCCAGTTATTGGTTGCAGATCCTTTTCGCGGCCGGCATAGCGACGCTGGGTCTAATCCTAAACAGCCCAGCCGTGATTATCGGCGCTATGCTTATTTCTCCATTGATGGGTCCGATACTGGCCAGTGGGCTGGCACTGGCGACAGGAGATTTTATATTAGCAGTACGCGCAATCGTAAACCTCGCTCTCAGCTGTGCGATCTCTGTCAGCTTTGCCGTCATACTCGTAGCTCTCCTTCCGTTCAAAGAAATGACCGGTGAGATAGCGGCTCGAACACAGCCGACAACGCTTGATTTGTTTGTGGCTTTATTTTCCGGCGCTATTGGCTCGATTGCCACGTGCAAGGACGTAAAAGGAGTAGTGACTTCGATTCCAGGTGTCGCCATCGCGGTTGCATTGATGCCGCCACTGTGCGTAATTGGATACGGAATGGGTGTCGCGTTCAGCGTCAACGAGGCTGACGGACTGCGAGTTGCCAGCGGCGGAGGGTTGTTGTTCCTCACCAATCTGGTAGCGATTACATTTACCGCAATGCTCGTGTTTCTTTTGCTCCGTATAGCCACCGCGCATAGAAAAAAGACCGTCGAAGATTGGCAGAACCGGGATGCGGAAACGTTGTGGTTTAGAAAGACCTTGGGAAAATTTCCCTTATCAAACAGCGCAAAGGCTGTCGGGAGTCTTCCGGGCAGACTTTTGATGATCTTGATTCCCATATTGATTATTCTTGTTCCGCTAAGTCGTTCGTTTAGTCAATTAAAGACTGAGATCGAGAGGCAGAAACAGGAAAACCATGTTAAAGCAGAGGCGACAAAGGTATGGGATGGCCGATTTGCAAAGTTTCCCGATGGTAAACCTCGCTCCTATCTGGATCGCCTGGTCGTGCAAGATGGACCACAGGTCGGCTTAAGTCTTCGCGTGTTTACCAGCAAACCTTACTCACCGGCGGAAAAGGCAGAATACGTTGCTCTCCTGTCGGCTAGTCTGCATAAACCCCGCGAGTCTATTGATTTTAAACTGATCGAGATTCCGACAACTTCTAATGAGATCGTCACTAAATCAAAGCAGGAAGAAAAACCTGCGGAAGAGCCGCCGACAATCAGCCAGCTCCAGGCCAATTTTCTTTATGGCGTTGCTTCAGCACTGAAGGATTTCCGCCTGCCCGCCCCGGCGATTTTTGTGGATTTTAAAGCCATTGCAAGCCAGGGCGCCCCGTTAACACTGACGGTAATATACCTAAGCGAACGAGATATTGATTCGGATGCGCAGGCATTGTTGACTGATCAAATCAGGAGCTCGTTGGCTGACTCAACTGCTGTTATTAACTTTCAGCGAATTCCATTCGTCGCGGGTCGAATCGCCTTTGGGCGAAACCGAGCCACACTAAGTTTGGCAGATCAAAAGTCGCTGGATTCGGTTGCCAATATAATGCTCGACCATCCGTTGCTGGTGCTTGATATCTCTGCTGGGAGAGATAAGAACGAATCAGAGGATATCGTTCAAACACGAAACACGGCAATATCGGATTACATTACAGCCCAAAATCCGGTTCTTTCCAGCAGAATAAAAACCGGTTCGGGCGACGAACTCAGTCGGGTGGCGATTCTGAAATATATGATCAAATGATAATACGTTGATGCACTGATACCTATCCTCTCGGCCACCCCGAGCCGATTGCCAGTTGACAGGTACGCATCACGCATTTCCAATCAAATGATTGAGTCAGGTACGCCGGAGGTGAGCCCTCCGGAGGCTACTGTCGTCCGTTTATAACCGGATCGAATTTCACCGTCAGTAACACATTCGGGTATTTCTTGACATCCGCAGTAAACGGAGGCAGCGAGCCGCCCGCAACCGCGTTAAACGCGGCTTGATTGATTGCGTCGTTGTTGCTTCGTCGCAAAATGTCGGCGTCAGGAACTTTTCCGTTTTCGAGCGAGACTATCTTTCCGTCGCTGGAAATCTTCAGACGTATCGTGATGCCGGTTCCGGACCTGACGCTTTGTCCGAGGAATTTATCGAACCGTTCCTTCAAAATGCGACTCACTAATTTATCGTATGAAACTTCCGGGGACGATTTGCTGAGAGACGCTCTCATTCCTCCAACGACCGTCGCGGTCTCGCTGGACTGCCGACCCCCGCCTCCGGCACTGCCTGGCGCCTTGCCCGCAACAGCCCGGTCGGCTCCCGCATCGCTTGCCGACTTCTCTTTTGATTCTGTTTTCTTGGCCGGACCATTAACCGAAGTAGAGGTTGGCGGAGGTGGAGGCGATGCCGCAGTCTGTTGCGATTGCTGTTGAACATTTCCCTGTGGTGACTGCTGGTTCATCGGCTGAGCGTTCTGCTGCGTATTGTTGACTCTTTGATTCGACTCCTGCTTTGCGTCGTCGGACACCTTGTTTTGACTGCTGTTTCTCTGCTCCTCGTTCGCCTGCTCGTCCTTTCGGTTTCCCAGCACCAAACCTCGTGACTGGTCAACCGGAGTCATATTCACGGCTACAGTCCAGTTCAACGCAGGCGGGATAGATAGGGCGTCCACTGCAGTTACTCTGGCATTAGAGTCATTAACGGCAATCCCATCGTAATTTATATTCGCCGAGCCTTTTGGCAAACCCGAAGCTGTTGGGGTGCGTTCTTTCGTTGCTTCGAGTTCCGCGTCGCGAGGTCTGTCTGTTTTTATTCGATTGTCGTCCTGTTGCTCAGGTTTAGCAGCAGGCTGAGGGTTCGCAGCAGCGTGAGGTTTCTCGGCGGCATTGCCGCTGGCATTGTTATAAGAATATCCATTTGGTTTACTGCCGCTCTCATCGACAAGACCAGACGACGGTTGCTGTTCAGCGGGAGCGTTGCGCGCAACCTGAAAGTCTGCGCTACTTGAAGCCCGTTTCCTGTTCATAAACAGCACAACGGGAGAGGCAACCAACAAAAGCAACACCGTAATCGCAACCAACGGTCGCCACGCAAATCCGGCGTTACCTGCACCAAAGATCAGTCGTTTTAATTTCCCTAGTATTCCGTCACTCACGACGGTGTCAGGTTCAGCAATTAAATTTTTATTCCCGGCGCCATCTATGACTGGACTTTCGTCATCATCCAAATTCAATGCGCGCAGCTCGATCACCGTGCTCCGACAGTCGGCGCAATTGATCAGGTGACGCTCCAAATCTGCCACTCGTTTAGTTGAAAGCGCGCCTTCCAGATAAGCAGCAATCTCTTCGGCGTCCTTCCGTTCACATTTAACGGACGAATCCTCCGAAGAAAATTGCCGACGCAGAATCGCGTCTATATCTGAATTGCTAATACTGTCGGGCATTCTTGCCTCACTCTCCAACCTTTCCTGACCCGGGCCCGGACCACCATCATGAATGTCTGGAGTTGTGTCGTCGGCGGGATCGCTCCATCATTCATCCCTATAACAGTGACGTTTTGTCCTGCCATTCTTGCATACAAAAATTATCCCGCCTTCTCCAGGTACTGCCTGATTTCCAGTACACCACGTTTCATTGCGATGGCGCAACATTCGCGGATTTCGGCCAGTTTAAGTTTTTCATCCCTCGTCAAACGCTTTTCGAATTCCTTACGAACGTTCTTGTGAATC
Source organism: Blastocatellia bacterium (assembly GCA_035652355.1). Lineage (GTDB taxonomy): Bacteria > Acidobacteriota > Blastocatellia > DASRDY01 > DASRDY01 > DASRDY01. Next base: position 37,225 of record DASRDY010000295.1, on the reverse strand, counting down.
TTCTCGAGCCAGCGACTGATCGTCGCCTCGTGCACCTTAAAGCTTGGCAGCGCGGCGATCTCCTTGAGTGTTAATCCATCGCGATAATAAAAAACCAACAGCAGCTTGTCCTTTGTATCCAGCGCGTCAAGCGACGCCTTCAACGCCCTGCTCGCGGTAGACAAGTATTTCTGCTCCACGATAGATTCAACCGGATCCTCGTTGACCGCAACGACGCGCTCCCATTCTTTTGATCCGTCTTGATCGTCAATAGATGAGGTTGTGACCGTGCGTCGATAGCGATCTATCGCGCGGTTGTGAACCATTACCTTCAACCAGCCCTGCAACGATCCCAGCCCACTGTACCGGCCGATTCGGGTTTTCACTTCGCCGTCATCGGTGGGAAGAAACAGATCGCTGAGCAACGCGGCCGACAAATCCTCCGCGTCGGCCGAGCTCGAACAAAACTGACTTGCGGTGCGCTCTATTAAACGGCGATAACGATCGTGAAAACATTGCCAGGCCGATTCATCTCCGTGATCGCAAGCAGTCGCCAGGTAAAGATCGTCGGCCTTTAGCTTTGCTATGAATTCGACAACCGAGCTGCGATCATCTATGTCGGTATCTTCGACGTTGAGCACTTCCTTCTCGACGCTTCGACGAACGCGCTCCGCGAACGAATCGTAAGATACGGAAAACCCGCTGATCACCGATTCCGCGGTCTCGAATATCGCCCGCACCTCGGTGGCGTATTTTTCATTGAAGCTTTCCGTCGGAATTCGTTTCATAGACAAACAGATAGTGACGACTCTTTACTGTATGATAAGTACTGGCGTTGGTAAACTCAAATTAAAAGATGGAACGCGGATGACGCTGATTTACGCTGATCTGATCCGCGCATCCGTTTAGTGGGATAAAAATGCGCGTCATTGCCGGAAAATACAAAGGCCGCCGATTGAAAACGCTGGATGGGCTTAACGTCCGACCGACCTCTGACCGCCTGCGAGAGACGTTGTTCAATATCATCGGCAATCGCGTCGAAGACCGGCGCTTTCTGGACTTGTGCGCCGGGTCGGGTGCCATCGGCATCGAAGCGTTGAGCCGCGGCGCGACCGAGGTCACCTTTGTCGAACAAGCTCGACGCGCTCATCAAGTCATCAGCGACAATTTACGGTCCCTGGGAATCGACGGCGGTGTTCACGTCGTTAACCGTGACGCGATGACCGCCCTTAAATACTTTGCGACTCACGAAATCAAATTCGACGTGATTTACCTGGATCCGCCTTATGATTCCGAGCTTTATTCTCAGGTCCTCCACCTTATTGGCAATCGGGATCTCTTGAATGATGACGGCATCATTATCGCTGAGCATCGCCGCAATAATGACCTGCAGGAACGGTTTGGCAATCTCGTCCGATACCGCAAATTAACCCAGGGTGATTCGTGTCTCAGTTTTTATCGCGCCGAAAGTGACGACAGCAAGGACAGTGACGATACCGCCGAATCGATCACGTAGTGGTAATGGTCGTCGGTATATCTTCAGTGGCAACGACCTGATTGCGGCCGGCCCCTTTTGCGGCAAACAGTCGTTTGTCGGCAAGCGTAACCAGCTCGCTCCCGGATGAGGTTTCATCCGGGCAGATCGCCAGCCCGACACTGACTGTGACCGTTTTGATCTCTGATCCAAAGCCCGAGATATCAATCTGGCTGACTCGCTCGCGCAGCTTGTTCATTGCCGTCACCGCGCCGGATTTGGATGTGCTGGGCAACAGAATCACGAATTCTTCGCCGCCATAGCGAAAAATGATATCGATGTCGCGGCTGTTGTTCATAAGCACCTGCGCGACTTCGACCAGGATCGTGTCTCCGGCGCTATGACCGTAGGTATCGTTTATCCGTTTGAAATGATCGATATCGATGAACGCCAGTGAAAGAGGCTGGTTATAACGTTTCGCGCGTTCGACTTCGCGCGGGAAAGTCTCGTTGAAGTGGCGGCGATTGTACAACCCGGTCAGCTCGTCCCTTATGGCGATGTTACGGGCGATCTCGTACTGCTGGCGATATGTGATGAAATTGGTCAGGCTGAATCGCTTACCGACCGGAAACTCTTCAACCTGGAAACCCTTGTAACGTCCAATTAATGCGAGAACCCCTGAAAACCACAACACAATTCCAAGCCGAACCATCGACTGCATTCCCAGCGACGGGGGCGGCAACAATCGCTGCGGCAGCATAAGGCTGAGACCCTGGGTCGCGCGCAACAAGATTTGATCGATGGCGCTGGCGCCGAGCAGTGCCAGCAAAATCAGCCAGATTCCGGGAATACGCGGCAAGCGCTGGTACAACTGAGAATAGATATAGACGACCAGGATCGATCCCGCCAGGATAATCAGCAGTCTGGAAAATATCGCGGGAACAAAGAAGATCTGTATCCCGTTGAATCCGACCAGCCAAAGCACCGCGAAAATGCAAACTATGCCGAAGAAAAGACCGAATACCAGACGTCGAGTTTCATCCACGCCTCGCGATAAAAAAACCAGAAGGACTCCGAAGAACACCAGCGTCGACAGCAGTAAACTGGAATAGATCAACGAGTCCTGCCGCAGCCCTGTCACGCTGTTGGGCGGCAACATGATCGTGATAATCAACTCTACTGCACCCAGAAAGATAGCGAGGAACGTCAAACTGGTTCTAAAAAGAATCAGTGATAAGGCGGTCGTAACTACCGCCTCCAGCAATAGTTGAGGCAAATAGGCAGGTATCACACCTTTATCAAAATCCTGGATTTAATCAATTAGTCCGCAAGGATCAAGGCGGTCAAACGCTGGTCAGAAGTGGGCAGAACTCCATCGCATTGCTTCAAGTATTATCCTCAACAATTATCGATTATTATCAACCATTATCAAGGACATCACTTGCCCGACGACGCGGACCAGGGTCACTGGCACGACGACGCGGAGCGGAATCCGGAGCACGCCTGTCCTGGATGGACATTGCCGCACCGTTACCTCTTAACGCCTCCGTCAGTATTTTCGTGATCTGCTGCGAAAGAGTACGATGCTCTGACTTCGCGCGTCGTTGAAGCTCGTCTTTCAACTCCGAAGCGATGTACGCACCGATGAAAACGCCTTTTCGTTTGGTCATAGATTAGCTACTTCCCGAACCGCCAAAAATTGATTGGAACGCCCCCTCAAGTCCAGTCAAATAGCTCTAGTGAATAAGGTTTATCAGTACCCTCTTATTATGTTCGTGAACTTATACTCTAAAGCTTTTGTTAAACATTTGTCAACATTTTTCGGGCCGCAATCGTGATCAGTTTGTGCCTTTCCGGAGATCTATTTTTTGCAGAATGACGCTGTTGATCGCTGAAAAAAGCTAAACATCCGATGGCCAAATTCGGGCCGTTTCATGCCCCTGTCACACAGCGCGTTACATTTTTAGTCATAGAATCTAAAAGGGTTACTGAATCATGACCGGTGCAATATCGGTAGAGCTTACATTGGTTTTGGGCCCCGCAACAGGTCCCAGACGGCCAGACTTGGCTTTTGCCGGAAATTCGTTCAACATGAGGATTATTCGGTTTGAAGATTATTACACCGATGTCGAAAGAGGTTCAATGGCTATTAGCGAAACTATGCCCGGTCCCGGGTCAGTCACCATTCTTTCTGGTCCTGTCGGAGCGGGAAAGACAACGATCGCTCGAAAATTAATACGAATGATGCCGTCTCCGCTTTCGTATATCGAAGGAGATACCTTCTGGTCTTTCATCGCGAAATCCGACGGAATGGAAATCAGCGATAAATTTCGGGTGATAGTTCGGTCCATGACCGCAGCGGCCATCCCCTTTGCGCGTTCGGGATTTGGCGTCGTGCTGGATTTTTCGATACCGCCTGGATTTCTTGTCGCCGCCCGGAAAATAGTCAAAGAGTTGCCATTAAACTACGTGATGCTGTTGCCAGCCGAATCAGTATGCGCAACTCGAGCTGCCAGTCGCCGTGAAGGCGCAATTGAAGACTACAGCAGGTTTCAATATCTTTATTCCCTTTTTAACGCAGAAGAACGTTACATAATTCGCAATGATGAACTGGACGCGGCGACGGTCGCGGCTCAGATTAATGAAGGGTTGAATAACGGCAGATTCATCGTAGAATAAGTGCGGCACCCCGATCCCTGATTCAGACGAATAATGGAAACCACGCAACCAAAAAAACTGACCGTCAAAGATTACAGCGAATCGGAACTGGAAGAGTTTAAAAAGCGATTCCTGCCGACTGCCGAAAAACATCACCGTCGATCCGCGCTGGCTCAAAAGATCTTCCTGGTTGCTGGCGTCGGTCTATTGATATTGTTCGTGATTGCCCTGATTGCGGGAAAGAATAGTAGATGGCCACTTATCGTCGCGATACCGTGCATGGTGGCGTTCATTGTGGGCGGATTGCTGGAGGCTACGTTCCTTATGCATTGCCCCGCCTGTGAGCACGGACTGCGAAGACTAAAAGGATCGTTTTGCCCGCATTGTGGATACAAAACAATCGAGCGCGGATTTCTTATTGCTGCGCACTGCGAGACTTGTCACGTATCTTATTCCAGCGGCAGGCGCGGACGACATTACACGATACGGTATTGCAATTCCTGCGGCATACCGCTGAATGATAAGGGTCTCTAAGTGACTTAATGAAAGTAACGGAGATTTACACACGATGCAGCGGCGGATGCCTGTTCTCTACCTTACGTTGTCGCTACGATGGCTGGGCCGACGAAGATACCCAATTGGTTTACAGTACGAAAATTAGGATGAGGGACAGTGGATTTGCACCAACCGTCAATGACATTAAAGCTCAGCTAAAGGATAAAGTCAGCCCAAAAACGCTCGACTGTTTGGTCGAGATTACATTTCCGGACCCTCGTATGGCTAGTGAATGTTTCATGGATTATGAGCAGGTAGACGGTATGGTCCGCTCCTCCGAGAATCTACCAAAGTCTCAGTCAAGATAATCGTCGGACCGACTTTCTTGTAAAGCTCATGGCGGCTATGCTAGTATCCTTCCTTTGATAAAATCGGCTAGATGTTTTGAGCCGTAAGGAGTTAGCGTGACCCGTCGCGCAATCTACCCTGGTTCGTTTGATCCCCTGACGAACGGACATCTTGACATAATTGAACGCGGCTTAAAACTGTTCGACGAATTGATAGTTGCCGTTCTGGTGAACCAGGAAAAGAAGGGTCTTTTTCCATTTGACGAGCGGTTGACGATGCTTCGCGAAGCGATTCCCTCCCCACAGGTTCGCATCGATCAATTTCAGGGATTGCTGGTCGATTACGCGCAGAAAACCCAGGCAACGGCAATTGTTCGCGGAATCCGGGCGATCTCGGATTATGAATACGAATTGCAAATGGCGCTGATGAATCGCAGGTTGGCGCCGCATATCGAAACTGTGTTTTTGATGGCCGGCGAAGCTTATTCTTACGTCAGCTCGCGCCTGGTCAAAGAGGTTTTTCAGCTTGGCGGCTCAATTACGGGCCTGGTTCCTCCGATAGTGGAAGAGAGGATGCGTCAGAAGCTGGACAAGAAGTAAGAGAGTTCAGAGTACAAGCTTTAGCTTGCCTGCTTCCGAAAACAGCAGCCTCAAGGCTATACTCTCAACTTCGAGGATGGTGTTATTCATTGTCAAAACAAGAGATGAGTAAAACAGCGTTTCCTATCTCTGACCGCGTACAGAAGATGCAATCGTCATCAACGCTTGCGGTCTTTCTCGCGGCTGAGCGGTTAAAATCCGAAGGCGCGGAAGTGTTCGATCTTGGCGCGGGCGAGCCCGATTTTCCCACTCCGGATAACATCAAAGAAGCGGGTATCCGGGCGATCAGGAATAATCAAACCCGATACACTGCCAACACCGGAACTGCCGAATTGCGGGCGGCCTTATCACAGTACTTTGAACACGAACACGGCGCGGAATACCCGCCATCGCAGATTATCACGTCGACGGGTGGCAAACAGTCGATCTTCAATGCCATTGTGACAATGGTTAATCCTGGAGATGAAGTCCTGATCGCGACTTCGTACTGGGTCACTTTTCCGGAAGCCGCTGTGTTTGCCGACGGAACGCCCAAAATCATCGATACCGAAGGAAACAATTTCCGGCTGACTGCCGATCTGGTGGCGGCTAATGTCACAAATCGCACAAAGCTGCTGATCGTCAATTCGCCCAATAACCCGAGCGGTCGGACCATTCCGCGCGATGAGTTTGAAAAGATCGCAGAGCTCGCGCGCGAACGAAACTTCTACATCATCGCCGACGATTGCTACTACAGTTTTGTGTATCCTCTCAATCGACCGTTTTCGGCTGCGGCGCTGGATGCAAAGCTGAGAGAGCGCATTATGGTCGTCGGCTCGTTCTCAAAAACATTCGCGATGACAGGCTGGCGATTAGGATTTGCTGCCGGACCAAAACCGTGGATCGATGCGATGAGCAAAGTCCAGAGTCATACGACTTCGAATCCGTCATCAATTTCTCAGGCAGCGGCGCTCGAGGCGATAACCGGACCCAAAGACTCTGTCGGGCAAATGCTGATTGAATATAAAAAGCGGCGCGATTGGCTGATACCGGCGTTGAATGGGATTCCCGGAATCGAATGTCTTGAGCCAGAGGGAGCTTTTTACGCTTTTCCGTCAGTAAAAGGATTGCTGGGAAAAACCGGCGTAAAGGATTCGACAGAGATTGCAAAGATTTTGCTTGAGGAATACCACGTTGTCGTAACGCCCGGAATTGCATTTGGCGTCGAAGGATATTTACGGCTTTCCTATGCAACTTCGCTGGACATAATTCAACGCGGAGTTGAAAAGATTCGGGAATTATCCGAGCGTCTATTGAAGTAATCACGTGAAGTAATCGTGGCGTGGACTTTAGTCCGCGCAAGCCACAAGTCGTTCAAGGTTAAAAGAAACAGTCGATCCATTCTCTTACTATTTATCTAAATTGTGTGTCCATTGGCATTTAACCGTGGTAGTTCTACAGCTTGCGCGGACTAAAGTCCACGCCACGCTTTGCTCCGCCGGATCGTAAGGAGCCGCGATTTCCCTTGCCACTGAGCCATTTGCGAATCGAAAAGATACTGCCCACCACCGCGATTACTATAAACGCATAGACAATATATTCGACAATGTCGGAATTCATATAACGAAGAATACTGCGCCCAAAATAGATCGCCAGCATTGCCTCGACTGTAAATCTGACAAGACGCCCGCCAAGGGTCGCCAGCAAAAGGTTTTTGCGCGGATACTGAAGTGCGCTTGCCGTCAGAATCACCGCAGTGAACGGAAACGGAGGCGGCATCAATGTCGCCGCGATCACTGCGAGAGCAGCGCGTTTTTCCATTTTGCGTTTCAGCTTTTCGATCTGTTTTGGTTTGACGAATTTTTGCAGTCCCTCCTCGCCAGCTTTTCTCATCACCAGATCGACCAGCAAAACACCGAGCATCGAACCGACCGATGCCATAATGACAAAATAAACCCACATCGGAATGAATCCAAGCAGGTAATGCGGAGTACTTCTTTGTGAACTGACAAGAGCGATAATCAGAAGATCATTTCCCAAAGGCATGAAGAGAAACGATGAATCAAGCACACCCAGCAACAACAAACCGAATCCGCCGAGATGGCGAAAGACCGTGAAAATCGTGCGCCCCCAGCTTGAGGCTAATATCAATGCGACAGAAAGTGACACGCAGACCTCCACATCCTCTAATGGTCTTGTCTGAGAGTGCAAAGAGCATTCCACGTAGTGCCAGCAACGACGCTTGCGCTCTGAAATTTGGAGATTTCCGAGCCAGTGTCTTAGTGTTGCCGGGTCTAATTTTACGGCCGACCATTGCCCGAAGGGCAAATCAAATGTCCAAACTTCAGGGCGCAATGCTTGTGCTATGACGGGCTACGTTTCGTCTCTGAAGCTCCCTACTGTCTCGCTTACCGCCAGAGGCTCGAATCCAGTCACCTCGATTCCGAAACCTTCCAGCGCGGTGAGCTTTTTAGGATGGTTGGTCAATAATCGAATTCGGCGCAACCCGATTTCGTGCAGTATCTGTGCGCCGATGCCGTAATCGCGAGTGCTGCCGTGGGCGTCGTGAAAACTGTTTGCATCTTTGGCGTCTTTTCCATAAATCTCCAGATGACGAATGATGTCACGACTGCGTCCTTGCAGGTTCAAATACAAAACTACTCCCCGCTCCGCAGTGGAAATAATATTCAGCGAGCGCTGCAGCTGCCATCCCGCATCATCCAGCAGTCCGCCAAACACGTCGCCCAGAACACACTGCGTGTGAACCCGAACCAGGGTCTCGCTTTCGGAATTGATGTCGCCCTTGATCATTACCAGGTGGACTTCGCGATTAAGCTGATTTTCGAAAGCGATTGCCTTGAAATCGCCGTATATTGTGGGAACGACGGCTTCGGCTACGCGACGCACAAAGACCTCTTTCTGCATTCGATATTTGATCAGGTCCGCGACAGAAATGATCTTCAAACCGTGAGCATCGGCGAAAATCTCCAGGTTCGGCATTCGCGCCATCGTGCCATCTTCGTTCATGATTTCGCAGATGACGCCGGCGGGAGTCAACCCTGCAAGCCGGGCTAAATCGACGCTGGCTTCCGTCTGACCTGGTCTTAACAAGACGCCGCCTTCGCGAGCCCGCAGCGGAAAGATATGTCCTGGTCTTGCCAGATCGTTTGGTTTCGTTTTCGGATCGACGGCGGCCAGGATCGTAGTTGCCCGGTCCGCCGCCGAGATTCCGGTTGTAACGCCGCGTTTCGCTTCAATGCTGATCGTGAATGCAGTTCCAAAACTGGAAGTGTTTTCGTTGGTCTGAGGCGGCAATTGCAGATAATCACATCGCTGTTCGGTCAACGACAGGCAGATCAACCCGCCGCCCTCTTTGCGCATGAAGTTGATGATTTCGGGCGTGATCTTTTCCGCCGCGCAGACAAGATCGCCCTCGTTCTCGCGGTCTTCATCATCGACGACGATGATCATCCGTCCGTTTTGGATCTCTTCGATTGCTTCTTCGATCTTCGCTAATGACATAAAAAATCGACGCGGAGACGCGGCGAATCGGAGACACGGAGAATCTCCGCGTCCCCGGGTCTCCGTTTCTCCGATTCAGTTTTTCTCTTCTCAGTATCCAAGGTCTTTCAAGTGTTCTTTGGTCAAACCGGATGATTGCTCCGGAAATCGGCCGGCCAGCAAACGCTCAATATACTTTGCCAGGATGTCGACTTCCAGGTTAACCCTTGAGCCTTGCCCGATATCTCCGATGTTCGTTTCAGCGATTGTGTGCGGAATTATCGCAACTTCGAACCAGGAATCGCCCAGACCCGCAACCGTCAGGCTGATACCATTAATCGCGATTGAACCTTTCAACACTACATAGCGAGCAATCTCTTCAGGAAGATTGAACCGGTATACCCAGGAATCTCCTTCGGGCCGCTTGCTGATAAACGCAGCAGTCGAATCCACGTGTCCCTGAACGATGTGACCGCCCAAGCGGTCGCCTACCGCCATCGCGCGTTCAAGATTAACGGCGCTTCCCTGTTTCAGATCACCGAGGTTCGAGCGCCGAAGCGTTTCCGCTATCGCATCAACCGTAAAACTGTTTCCATCCATCTTCGTGACGGTCAAACAAACGCCATTATTATTGATGCTGTCTCCGACGCGCGTTCCTTCCAGGACCTTGCTTGCGCCTATGGTCAAAGTCGCGCCTTGATGCGTTTTCAACACGCTCTTAACTTTTCCGACTTCTTCGACAATGCCTGTGAACATATAGGGATTTCAGTCTATTTACGCGACTCGATGATTTCAAGCATCTTCGCAGTGACTTGATCAAGACCCAGCTCCGATGTGTCCAGATAGACCGCATCCGCGGCCTTTATCAAAGGGGAATCAGAGCGATTCATGTCTCGTTTGTCTCGTTCCGCGATATCCGCGCGTGTTGCATCAAAGGTGGTTTGAATCCCTTTGGCAGTGTCTTCGACAAATCTTCGTTGGGCTCGCATTTCAACGCTCGCGTCCAGATAAAACTTCACATCGGCATTTGGGAAAACCGCCGTTCCGATGTCGCGCCCTTCCAAAACGACCCCGCCCTGGCTGCCCATCCGCTGTTGTTGAGCGACAAGAGCTCGGCGCACCCCGGAAATGGCCGAAACAATCGAGGCCGCCTGACTTACCTGTGGCGTCCTGATTTCCGTCGTGACCTCTCTGTCGTCGATGAACACACGTTGCGCCCCCGGCGGCCCCTTCAGCTCGACTTGAGAACATTCAGCTAGAGCAGTGATCGACGAGTGATCTGAAAGCGCAAATCCGTTATGCAGCGCTTTCCACGCAACCGCGCGATACATCGCGCCAGTATCGATAAACAGATAGCCAAGCTGTTCAGCCAAACGCTTGCTGATGGTGCTTTTGCCCGCGCCGGCCGGACCGTCTATTGCTATGATCAATCGCTTTGTCATCAGAATCTGGTCGATTGCAAAAAAGGATTCATCGCCCTTTCTTCACCGATGGTCGTAATCGGGCCGTGGCCGGGATAGACAATCGCGTCGTCTTCGAACGGCAACAGCTTTTCATGAAGAGAGCGCATTATAGTCTGAAAATCGCCGCCCCAAAGATCCGTCCGCCCTATGCTGCCGGCAAATAGAGTGTCCCCGGTGAAAAGAGATCGCTGCTGTCCAGGCACATCGAATGTCAGGCTGCCAGGAGTATGTCCAGGCGTATGGATAACGTTGGCTTCAATAGTTCCTGCGTTTATCTTTTCGCCTTCGCCTAACATTCCGTCAATATGCGTAGTCGGCGGAGCGCTCAACCCGAGAAGATTAGCCTGCATCTGCAGATTATTGTAAAGGAACATATCGCCTTCGTGCATCAGGGCAGCGGCCCCGGTTGCGTCCTTCAGAGGCTTAATTCCGCCGACGTGATCAATATGTGCGTGGGTAGTGATGATGTATTTAACTTTTAGATCGTGTTGATTCAGGATCGTCAATATGCGCTCGACCTCGTCTCCGGGATCGATGACAATGGCCTGGCGAGTCTCCTCACAACCCAGAATCTGGCAATTACATTGAAAAAGTCCGACCGGAATCGTTTCCAAAATCATCGGGAAATTATCGCAGATGCCAGTGAGACGCGCAAACCTGGGAGCGCACGCGTCTCGCGTGCTTCCCTTCGTTAAAGAGTGGTCTAAATAGAACCTAACCGATAACAAGGCGGTTAGTTTGTAGCCTTATCCTTGCTCTCCCAGGGTTTACGGCACTCCAGGTCCAACATCTTTCACGTTGTCATTCAACAGAATTGTCAGCAGATTATCCTGAAATGTCGGATTGTTTGGCAGGTCGCCGTGTATCTCGCACCCGAACACGGCATAAAAAATGTTCAGGCTCGAATCAAACAGACCATCATTCGAAGCACTGTCGTGGCGCGTTCCCAACGCTGATGTCCGCGTTACTCTGCCATCTCCGGGCTCGAACATTTTTTCCTCGACAGCCTTGCGCTTAAAGGTGGTTCCACTGAACGAAAGCTTTTTCGATTGAAAAATAGTTACAATACGCTTTCCTGTATCAATAACCACGGGAGCGCGCAAGGTGGCTTCGCAGTCTCCGGCAAAGACAAAGCTCTTCAGCGCAATCTTCAGCGGTGGTTTTCGATCAAGAGCATCGTCAAAATCGCGAGCGCGCTTTAAAACGACCTTCAGATACTCTTCCCGTTCTGAGAAGAATCTTCCAATCTCCTGCTCTGCGTCGGTCGGGTTCTTCTTTTTCCTGATCCTCTTCTCCACGGATTTTCGATAAACCGGATCATAAATCGACCATTGCATTCTCTTCCATGTCTCTATGTCGAAAAGATCGGCGTCGATTTGGCGCATGCTGGAATCGAAAAACTGCTGAGTTCCCGGATGAGGCAAAAGCTGAAACGCCGCTGGCATCGTAAAGGCCGTAATGCTGTCGATCTTGCTGAGAAAAGCTATTCTGCGACGGTCGCCTCCGTAAAGCGAGTACCCTTCGACAAGAGTTCGCAATGCGTCCATCGAGCCTTCGTTCGGCGTTCCGACCATCAGCAGCTTGTTAACGTTTCTGGCTCCAGCCCAGGTTATTCTCGCATCCGGCCGGCCCAGCACATCGGCGCCGCCGTACATTATGTAATAACGGCCGATCAGTCCGCCCATACTGTGGCATATCAGATTGAATTGAAGCTCTGGCTTACCCAGTTTTTTCTTGAGGTCGTCGATCTTGTGTGCCAGCAACTGCGCCGATTCAACATTGTCGCGACGCCAGTCATAAGAGAAGAGATAAAAAGTATCCTGGTCTCCGCCGGGCTCAGGGTTGTCTATATCACCGCGCCTGTATCCCGCGTATTTCGACAGAGCCTCGATCAGGTCTTCGTAGACGCCAATTTCAGGTATAAAGAACCCCAGTTTTGCTCTATCGACCACTTCTGTCGCAACCAGATCGTCAGTGTCACTCTTAAGGTCGGTTCCGATCGGCAGGTCAAGATCGTCAACGCCCTTATCCAGTTTGGGCCAGACTTCTCTTCCATTTTTAGCATCTCTAAGTCGAGAACCAAGAATCCCGGGAATGATAATTAATGGCGTTTTACCGGTTCGTTTGGCCATCGGCGCAAGGACCTTGGGAAGGTCGGGTTGACGGTTGGGCTTTATGCATGAACCGGTAAGCGCGGCCATCGCAAGGAGCGACAGGCAAATCACTCGATTAATCTTAGCTTCAGCCATTTAACGATGTTAGATGACGTATATAGCGTTATATAAAAGGGCACGTACGGCTAAAATGCTCGATTAGCTCATTGGCGGGCTATGCCAGCTCACGTTATACGTTCCCGCATAAATATACACTATGCAGAGGCGAGATTCGCTACTCCTTCGATATGGTACGCGGAATGAACTGTGAATTAAACGATAAACCTAAAGTTCGTGACATAATTGTCGTATTAGCCACAATAGCGCCCGGAGATCCGGTATGCATAATCTCTGCTCCACCGGACACGACGCCGCCCAGCACGGGCTTCAGCTCCTTAACGTCGACAGCGCGCGATTGTCGCGCTGGTATTACAAAGCTTTGCTGCGTCACGTCATCTTTACCGTGACGAACCATCAACGTAACGTAGACGTCGTCATTAGTCGTGTTCTTCAATTCTATGAACGACCGGTAATCGCCCCCTACATACCACCAGACGCTGTCCATGATGCTACTGTTAACAAGGACCGGATTGACAAACGGCACGTCGAAGCTCAAGTGATGTTTCATCGACATCACATACGTTTTCGCAATCAGGTCGTTGGGATTGCCGAAAAACGATAATTCGATTCCACCGGTATTTGCCTTCTTGATCACTTTCCGGTGCTGCGAGATCAATTGCCTCAGGTTGATAGATCGGTCTTCGCTCGGACCCAGGGTGATAGGGTCTTCCAGATCGTAGTTTCCATCGTCATCGGCGCTGGCGCCATACCTGATCGACAGGTAAACGTTCATTTCGCTGCCGGTCGTATTTTTCAGCATGACCAGGCTGACCAGATCATCCGCAACCGAAAACCACGGGCAATGCAGCGTCTGCATATTTGGCGGCACTGTACCGCTGCCGTCGCGAGCGAGCGCGGGACGCGCATAGGTTGCCGAGCAGAGCGAAAGCAGAATAAATGCGAGGCAAAACAGGAATAAAATTTTCCGCGTTAATGAATGAGTTTTAGAAGTACTCATAAAAACCGTTGACTCAGAATAAACCGATTGGTCGCGCGGCCCGGCCATCCACAGCTCCGGGATTATAAACCAACTCCGTCAGCAAACCATCAACAAAAAGGCTAACTTTTGAAAAAATTTATCCTGTTTATTCTGATGTTACCGACCTGAATCGACACGTCTTTTCTTTACTAATATCGGTCGAAACGGCATTTAGTTCCACTAAATGCGGTGGCAAGGGTCAGGGATAAGGTTTAAATCCAGCAGCGGCCAGCGATCAGATTGATTTACTGGAAAAGACTCATTTACTGTATAATACCGATTTGGCGCGGCAGACAAAAACGGTCGGGCGTTTCGCCGAGCAACGCATTTTTTGTGCGGCAGGTTTTATCAGGCGTATCAAGGGCAGGCGCGAGGAATTGATTTGATGTCTAAAATTCTGGTTGCGGAAGACACAGCGGACAGCCGTGACTTGTTTAAATGGCTGCTCGAGCAGGAAGGATATTCAGTAATCACCGCGGAAGATGGAGAAAAGGCGTGGGAATTGGCACGCCAGGATCCACCCGATCTCCTTCTCACCGATATAATGATGCCCGTTAAATCAGGCGTGGAATTAATAAAAGACTTTCGATCATCGGGTAGCGATCTTTCCGGTATTCCCATTGTTGCGATCAGCGCGTACGGAATCGAAGAATTGCATCAGGCAATGGATGCAGGCGCGAATGCAATTCTGCGAAAGCCCAACGATCTGGATTCCGTTACCGACACTGTTCGCAATCTGTTGAGAAGATCAAAAGCCAGCACCGGCGACGGTCAATAACCTGGGTTCTCTTCCTCGAACATTTACCAGCATCAATTCGCGGTTCATGCCGTTTCAATCTAAGTCTATCTTCCGGGTCTATTTTTCAGTTCGATTGAGAGATAACTGGAGCGGGCGACGGGATTCGAACCCGCAACACCCAGCTTGGGAAGCTGATACGCTACCATTGCGTCACGCCCGCTCGACAGTCAAGATAATAACTTCGGTGCTATGTCACGTCAAGCACTGGGAAATCGCGGTAGAAATCGTGGCGTGGACTTTAGTCCGCGCAAGACGTGGAACTACCTGGGTTAAATGCAATGAACATCTAATAACTCACAAAAGATAAAATGGCCGTCTCTTTTGACCTTGGAAGTTTTATGTTTTGCGCGGACTAAAGTCCACGCCACGATTCCATCCTTAATCTACTGTAAAAAGTCGAATGAATTTCCGATTGCCGTAAAGAACGGTCATCGAGATTCCCTTCTCATCTGATTCAAGAGTAACCTTCATATGATCGGCCGCTGATTGAGCAACAGTCTCAAAATTAGCAACTTCTGAAAAGATCGTTTGTCCTGGCGGGACTTCTACAAAGATATTGCCTGGCTGAAGGAATTCCTTGTCATCATTCAGTTTGATCACCGAGACCGACAGTGGCTGCGCCTTCTTTGCCGGCGTCAACACAATCGCATAATTCCCGGCTGCAAGCGCATGGTCTTCAATATGCACGGGAACATTGATCACTAATCTGGCAAACGGCCAACCCCTGGTTCCATAATAGTCATCCTCGCCTTTCTCAATTGACGTGAATGTCTTTTCGCCCCAGGGCAGATCAAGGTATTTTACAATTACGGCGTCTGACTTTCCTTTTGCCGCCGCGCTGGCAGTATGAACCGTTGTTTGTTCACGCGTCTGTCCAAGATCCTGTGACAAAAAAGCGCAGACCATCAGAATAATCGTCGGTATTTGAAATCTCCGCATATTTTCCTCTGATTAGTGACTTCTATTGCGAGGTAGATTGTATACCAGATTAATTACCTTGAATTAGTCGAAACTGCTGCAATCTTCGAAACCTGATTTTGAAAAAAACAAGTCAGAAAACAAAAACTACAGGATACAAAAACACTCAGGCCTGGGGAAAAGTGACGGTGGGACAAACAAATTTGTTTCAAGTGAACAAGTTACGCATTGCCAATGGTTAGCGAGCGAGCAACTCAATCGACTTTCAGCATAACGCTATGCGTATCCGGGAAAAACATCATTAGCACGGACCGGCGATCTTTAATCGAATCGCCTACATACATTTTGTTGAACGGGATGCGATCTTTGTAAACGCGCCTGAAGCAACCTTCCAGATCGCCTCCGCTGGCGCCGGTGATCTCTGTAAAAAAGTTCTTTCCGACGATTTCGCTTTTCTTCTTATCCTGCAGCGCGGACTTGTAGGTGCTGTAAGCCAGCACACATCCTTTATCGTCCAGCTCAAAGATACCTAAGGGTAGATTGGGATGGGATTCTTCTAACATAATGGAACCTCACTTCTCACCTCATCGGTTAAGGTGCATTTTCATTCAGGAGAGGGTCGGCAGGTTTTTTCCTTATTTTCCGTTGAGCACTAACGATTTCAGTTCCTTCAAACAGCCAACCTCAAACTAACCGAGTTTGCTGCCTTGGGCACCTTCTCTCTTTTTTCATGTCCCCTGTGGTTTCGACGGTGACCACTTAAAACGGGCTACCTGGATTGGGGAAAAACTTAACTTAGGGTACCGCAAATCATAGTCTCTCCACGTAACAAAGGCAATACACAATAATCAATTCTTCGAAAAAAATATTTAAGAATGCACCATTTACCTGGCCTGCGGAGGTGAAATTTTGGCGCTGGCAAAGTCGAATCTCTTTGGACGCAAAATATCGAATTGAAAACAGACAACCATTGGCCGTTTACCGCCGTCTAGTTCACGGTAGTTAAAGTTGACAGCCAGGCGGTAGCTGCCGGTGCGGGTATAGTCTGACTTGCGGACCTCTATCCGCCCGGCTAAAATCCGGCGGTTATCGTCGAGATGCGGAAAACTGGAGATCTATGCGGAAGCACATCGGGCGCGCTGTTGCCGTCCTATTGATGATCATAGCGCTTTTCTCGTTAACCGCATTCTGGTACCTCCATTCCGGACGATTCGATTCATTTGTTGCTCAAACGTTAGTTGAAAGAGCCGGTGATTACGGCGCGCGCGTCGAAGTTGGTCATCTGGAAAGCACCCTGTCGGGACTCGGCGTTCGAATGACTGACGTTCGCGTCTATCCTGTCAACTCGAACGATCCTATTGTAGTCGTGCCTGAGTTGACCGCTAACGTTGTTATTAACAGCCTTTGGGGTTTCAAGGTCAGCTTAAGCAATCTCCAGCTGATTCGACCGCAACTATATATAAGGTTCGATTCGAATGGAGTTTCCAATCTATCCGGTCTTCACACAAAATCCAGAAAAGAAACCAGGACTGAGGAAGAAAAAGAAATAAAGGTTCGCTATCCTCAAGTCCGAATCGTCGATGGCTCAGTCGTCTTTAACGACGTACAGCACAAGATTGACGGCGACGTGCGCAACCTGTCATTCGATCTGACCCCTGCAGGAATCACAAATCAGCTTAGTTTTAATTTTGAAGCTGCTCATTGCGTATTCGACAATCGAATAATCGACAATATCAAAACCAACCTGCGAGCTACGATTGATGAAAAGCACGCCGTCGTTCAGTCGCTGGTCATTGAATCGCCCATATCGAAATCAACACTGCAGGGCGAAGTTACTTCCCTGAAAGAAGCCGCGTACAGCTTCAAGGTCAATACAGAATTCAATCTGGCCGAAGCGGGAAAAATATTTGCGCCCTCGTCCGGATTGATCGGAACCGCGACGTTCAATGGCGATGTAACCGGGAAAGGAACAGACTATAAGGTAACGGGCGAGCTCAAGTCCGACAATATGACGGCGCTTAATGCGCAAGCCGGAGGCTTATCGCTCAACATTGGTCTGAACGGAGAAAACAAATTGCTGTCGCTTAACGGCAATCTTGCCTTGGACTATTTTCGCTATCGTTCGATCAATGTGATTGACGGCGGCGGGTTTCGAGCAGACGTAACGACCGACGGTAAAGCGGTCCGCGTAGACTCGTTTGACCTGAATGCTTTCGGTGGTCATGCCGTCGGAAAAGCGGTAATCGCTTTAAGCAAAGATTCAAACAGCACGCTCGATGCAAACCTGAAAGATGTAAATTTGCATCAATTAATCCAACTGGCTGCGCGTAAACCGGCGCCAGTCAATGGCACGGTAAATGGCAAAGCGAACCTGAATTGGAACGGAACCGATTTCAAGACCATTGATGGACAGCTGTCTCTAGTTTTTAAAGGAGAGACTCGTCCAGTCAAAACAAATAAGGACAGCTCAGCCTCGGTTGAGACCGCAAAAGCGACCCCATTTTCGGGAAGCGCGGATGTCGATCTTCATTCCGATCTGTACGAGATAAAACAGCTGAAGATTGAAGCCGCCGATACCCAGGTCACCGCCGACGGCCGCATAAACTCGCAACTCGCGAGCGATCTTAAGATCAATTTGCAGTCAAAAAACACATCAACAGCACAGGAAATCGCGAAGAGTTTCGGAGCGCTTCCGGAATATGTCGAGAACTATCAATTACAGCTAAATGGTCCGGGTTCGTTCGCCGGAACCGTGAAAGGCAAGATTACTTCTCCGACTGTGACTGGTCAGCTTGACCTCAGCAATATAAAGATACGCGATGAATCAGCCGGGCATTTTACGGCTTCGCTCAATGCGTCGCGCGAGCTGTTAAAACTTACGAATGCGACCCTGGTCAGGAATGACGGCTCGCGAATAGATTTTACTGTCGATGCTCCATTTCATCGCAAGAACGCAATCACAATCTCCGCGAACATAAAGAATATTGATCTACCATTCGTGGCAAAATCCGTTGATCCGGATTTGTCCGATAGTCTCTCTCCTTTATCAGGCAAGATAAATGGCAATCTTTCGCTGAATGGATTACCCGGAACCGATGTGCCGATCGTTGGCCGGCCGCTGCCGATAGGCGGAATTCACGGAAACCTGAACCTGGCTATCAACGGACTGGTCATTAAAGACGAGCCAGTCAACCGCGCCGAGGGCACAATCAGCCTTGATGATCGATTGCTGTCGCTGAAAGGTCTGAGCGTCGCGTTTCGCGGCGGCCAATTTAACGTGGACGGCTCGCTCAATATCGAATCGCTGAATTACGACGTCTCCGCAAAAGTAGATAACCTCTCCCTGGACTACTTTAAAGAGCGAAGCGAGCAAAGCGGCGGCGACTTCCCTCTCTCGGGTTTTATCAATGCATCGCTGATTGGAAAAGGAAGCTTCAGCCAAAACGATATCAGTTTCAAATTAACGGCGAATGGTCGCGATCTTGCAATCAATGACGAGCCGATCACCAGCCCAACCCTGGTTGTTGAAGCCAACACAGGTGAAAAGGCAAAACTGGATTTCAACGCTTCTATTCGAAATCAGCCGCATCACATCACCGGCACGCTCGATCTGCTCAACGACGACGGTCCAGTACTGCACGCTGAAGAGAATCTGCAAGGCGCTTCGCTTGACTCTTACCTCGCATTAATCGGAACTCTTCCCCACGGAGTATCGTCAAAAGCGGCGGGAAAATTGACGTTTGACGACACAGTCTCGGATTTTACTGATCCTCTGCAGAGTCTGACTGCAGCTTTAGATCTTAACAAGTATGAATTGCATCTGGGTTCTGATACCAGGTTTACTAACGACGGCCCTCTGCAACTGGCGGCCGGAACGAAACAGATCGACTTCAAACAATTTCATCTAACCGGCGAAGGCAGCGATATCACTTTAACCGGCATCGCCAGCCTTTCACCGGACGTTACCAGCACATTAGCGGCAAAAGGCCAGTTGAGTTTGAAATTGATCGGATCCTTCTCGTCTTTTTTAACAACCGACGGAACGGCGCCGTTTTCCGCGGCGGTTGCCGGTAACGGGGACAAGCCTGAATTTGATGGATACATCGATATCAAAGGTCTTTCTGTCAAAGTAGCGCACTCCGATTTCGATGTCACGAACGGAAATGGTCGCGTGGTATTAAAAGGAACTACCGCTCTGATACAATCGCTGTCTGCGCAATCAGGAGCCGGGACGTTGAATGCAACCGGCGAACTCAATTTCGAAGGATTCGCGCCGGATCGCTGGCATTTTCAAATCAAAGGCAGTCAAAGTCCATTTTCATATTCGAACGCGGTTAAGATGACTGTCGATTCAGATCTGATTTATCAAGGTAATCGGTCGCTTCAGGTGCTTTCCGGCAGCATCAATATTCTGCACGCTGAATTCGATAAGGAGCCTGATATCGGCGCAATGGTAATTAAGGCCGATCCGCCAAAACCGAAAGATTCTGAGAAAAGCGCTGGTCTCGTTCTGGACTTGGCCATACAGGCGGCGAATACGATGTTTATCCGCAACAAACCTGAACCCGTAGGCAGTGCAAGACTACACGTTCAAGGCTCGGTTGATGCTCCGACCGTCTCCGGCAAAGTTACAGTTTTGCGCTAAAAATGAAAAAGTTTGAGCAAAAGGCGCTCCCAAAGCGCCAGAGCACCTTTTCCCTCAATTGAAAGATGGCCAGCAAAAGGTTTCAGATGCTGGGCCGTTATCTTGTGATGCTTATTTCCTGATCGTCGTCCTTGCGCCGCATCATAAACCATGCTGCGATGCAGACGACGCCGATGACAATCAAGACGGACACCACCGCAAAGTGGCTCGGCTGCGGACCGGCCGCATCGGCCTTGGCAACCCAGACCCAGTAATAAATCGCCCAAGCAAAACAGATTAGACTAACGATCCAGAGACCGACGTTAAGAAGTGCTTTCATAACCGTTCCTCCTAGAACGAACGATTCGGCTGCGAACCGGGAGAAATTCCCTGAGCACACGAAAAACTTCTTTGTTAACTGTTTGCTATTCTATTACAGCCAATTTTTCAATGCAACAGTCCAATATCCTGGCAGTCTATTGAATAATACAAGCCAGCCTCTAAATTTAACGATCCCCAACAACTGCAACCGCCTCGCAGAGCTGTTACTGAAGTTTGAGCATTTTCTAGCGTTTAACCAGGGGCGTAGCAATGCAATGATTTAGCGGTGCCCGTTAGGACTTGTCATTACCTAAATTGATAGACCTTGCGAGGACCAGCAGCGAATTGTATGACTGCCTGAAAGGCAGAAAGTTAATAGCCGGGGGTAAGCTCGAAGAGCGCCACCCCCGGATGAGCGAGTATTTAATTCCGATCCTGAAAGGCTCGAAGATAATTCTCCGACCCTTTCAGGATCGGATCGAAGCAACGATTCATTACGGGGGTGACGCGCCAAAGGCGCTTTACCCCCGCCTATTAACCGATTGCCCTGCGGGCAATTCTGAAACGATCTGGTAACTTGCACGAATTTGGTAATGACAAGCCATGAAGGTACGGCTGAACTCATTATGCCGCTGACGCTGCAATAGCTGACAGCCTGTAGTACGTTTTCCTTGTTTGCATGCTCTATCACCGCCTATAATTACAATGTCCGCGAGCGTTATCCTGATTCGGATTCGAAGAGTCATGGCAGGAGCACTGAAACAACACATCCTCAAACTGCACGTCAAGATGACGGTGTTGATTTCAATTGTCATTTTAGCGGTACTGCTCGCCGTAACTTATATCTACAATTCCAGAGTTCGCGCCATCAACGCTCAGGATCAGAAAGATCGAGCAGAAATCGCGGCCGTAAATCTGGCCGACGGCATCAGCCAAAAAGGCCTGATTAATAACAACTCGGATTTGAGCTATCACGTCCACACATTTGTCAGAGGCGGCGTACAACAGGTCAGGGTTTACGGTATTGCCAGGGGCGAGCCGGTCGAAGTCGTCACCGATCCACCGACCGATCGCGAGCCAGTGCCTCCCCAGGCCTTAGCTCAGATCAAAAACAGTAATGCCTACGCTCAAGTCACACAATTGCCCGACGGGAATGTGCTGGTGAACGCTTACGCGCCGATCACCACCCAGAAAGACGGATTAATCGGATTGGTGGCAATCCGGATCCGACCGACCCAAACGTCGGTGCTGCAACGATCTTCCACAACGATCACTACGTTGCTTTTGATCGCGATAGTACTGGTGACTTTACTGAACTACCTCTTCTTCCGAAGAATCATATATCGGCCGATTGATGAATTGCTGAGCTCGATGACGCGCGCGCAAGCCGGCGATTTGACGGCCACGGCGCCGATAACGTCCGATGACGAAATCGGACATCTTGCTGCGGGTTATAACAAGATGCTGGCGCGTGCGCGAGAGATGACCGAAGAGCGCGAACGTCACAATATTCTCCTGCAGGATCAAGTCTCGGTCGCAACCCTTGAGATTGCCGAACGCAACGAACAACTGGAAAGCGCTAACCTTGAGCTGTTCAAGATCCAGCACCAGCTTTCTCAGTACGAGCGCTTTGCGGTGGCGGGACAATTGACCGCCCAATTCGCTCACGAAGTCGGAACGCCGCTGAATCTGATTTCCGGTCACGTTCAGCTGCTGCGCGCAAAAGTAGATGATGAAAAAACCCAGCAGCGCCTGGACGTCATTACTGCCCAGATAGACCGCATCACGCGCATTGTCAGAGGGATGCTGGACACAACCAGAAGACCCAAGGCGGTTATGTCGCGGCTGAATTTGAACGCTCTGTTGCAAAGAACGTTTGAAGCGGCGGCGCCGACGCTCGCCAGCAACAATGTATCGCTGGTAACAGATTTTGCTCCTGACCTTCCGGATACTATGGGTGATGCTGAACAGTTGCAGCAGGTCTTTATTAACCTGTTGAACAACAGCCTGGACGCGATGCCGGATGGCGGAATACTGACGATCAAGACTTCCCCAAGCCCCGGCGCCATCGTGATCGAATGCAGCGATACTGGCCAGGGTATCAGCCCCGACGTTCAGGCTCATCTGTTCGAGCCTCTCTTCTCAACCAAGCCGCTGGGTAAAGGAACCGGACTGGGTCTGGCAATAACAAAACAGATAATCACCGAGCACGGTGGACAGATAGAGGTATGCAGCACACCGGGCAGCGGCACAACGATGATCATCGGACTGCCCGCGGAAGAACTAGTCGAAGAACACACCTACGAAGAGACGGAGACAGTCGCTTAGCTGTAAGATTTCCCCGAATTTGGCCAACTGGTGTCACGCTTGTCACGGGCGTTTCACCGGTGCACCCGAGCGGTGCATTCTGATGTTGACTTTCCTGAGGTTTGCAATTATAGTAACAATTGGTTCAAGACGGTCATGCCGCGACCGCGGAGCGTTCTTTTGTGGCGCATTCGTCCCGATTGCGCCTGAGTGTTAACGCTCAAGTTAAAAATAATTTCGCATCCTCCGAGGAGGCGCAATCGAGATCAACGCGCCACAAAAGATATGAATATCCAAACCAAACCTTCACCCTTCGACAAAATCAAATTCTTCGATCTCCCTTCGCTCATGGCACAGACCTTCCATCCGGTGCAATGGACCGTCGAAGGGATAATTCCGGAAGGCTGTGTTGTCCTGGCCGGCAGGCAATCGGCCGGCAAAAGGTGGTTCGCTTTGCAGCTTGCGCTGGCTGTGGCCTCAGGAGGCCCGGCCTTTGAGCATATCCCGGTCCAACAGAACTCTGTCCTTTACCTGGCACTGGGTGAAACACGCCGTCGCCTGCAATTAAGAGCAAAGCACCTGCTTGGGGATAAGCCTGTTCCGGAAGAGCTACGGTTTGTCACAAACTGGCCCGCAATTGACGAAGGTGGCGCGGAGGCTCTGGAAGAATTTCTGGAGTATCGTCCTCAGCATAGGCTGGTAGTCATCGAAAATTTTAAAAAGATGAAATCGAGCAAACGAGACGGCGAATATGAAGCTCTCACAAAGCTGACCGAAATAGCTCGCAAGTTCGAAATCTGCCTTTTGATAATCCATAACACTCGCAGGGCGGATGGTGATGATACGGTAAAGACAAGTTCCGGACCCATCGAAATAGCCACGATTGCGGATGCTATGCTGGTGTTGAAGCGTTCCCGCTACTATAGTTATTCCGAGCTCCACATATCAGGCAGAGACATCGAAGAGAAGAAGATGGCATTGAAATTCTACGCCGATACTTTGAGATGGGAACTGATTGGAGAAGCAGATCGAGTGCTGATGAGCGAAACCCGCAAAGAGATCATACAGGTGCTGAGAACAGCAGGCGAATCAATGTCCCCAAAAGAGATAGCAGATTGTCTGGACAAAAACCCCGCGACCATACGCAAAGTCATTTCAAGAATGCTGCGAGACAAACAGATAGACTGGAGTTACTCACCGGGTCGCTACCTTCTCTTCAATGATAAAGACGCGTTGGCCAAAGAGAAGGCCTTCAACGAAGCGGAAGAGAAGAAATTCTTCTATGTCGATCCATTTCGAAAGCTGGTCAGCACGATGCGACAAAAAGGCATCCGCAAGGCGTTCGCTGAGATGGGATTCGTCATCGACAACATCGCCGGTCCCGACGAATACAAACACCTGATGTGACGCAGCGAGAGCTGGCGGCAATGCAAGAGGACTGGATATGAAAACCGTTTTGGTCTTAGGTTTGATGGTAACCATGTCGATCTTCACACATCGATCAGTTTTAGGTCAGTCCAATGAGTGTAGAGAGGATGAAACCAAACGTGATTTAATCGGTGTTGAAGAGCATCCTCCAAATGCAATCGATTATTCAAACGTAGCAGCATTTAAGCTCATTTCCCGAAAATCGTCGTATAGAATTGACGAAATGATTAGCATTGATATGGCAATTCTGAACAGATCTAATGGACCTGTTTTCTTTAGCAAGTTTACAGGTTACAACCTGACGGTCACAGCAACAAACGAATCTGGAGCGGAGATCCGTATTGGATCTCTGTATATATACTCGGGGCGGTATTTCGGAGCGATTATCAAGTGCTCAAACCAAATGCGATCTTGCCCAATACATATCAGTTGCTGGCCGGTTGCTGTAATGACGAATATTCAAAATATGTGTCAGAAAGACAAAAGCTGGACCACGAAGCCGGCAATGGCAAGATTGATTGGGGCAAAGGCGCGTTTGATCAAAATCTTTTCGTCAACTGGGGTGATGGCTGTTTGGGACTGCGAAGGCCGGGAAAATACACAATTACCGCCGAAATTGAGAATGATCACGTTATAGTGTCCGCAGATCCGTGTGTGTCAAAGCTGAAAACGGCTACAGGAAAACTTAAAAGCACTGCGCTAATTATCACCGTCACGGAGTAACAGAGTGCCCGGAATGCGACAGAACAACTATCGCAAATGTCGATGCCCTTTCCCTAGTTAACACTTTGTGGTTTTGTGTCGGGATTGATATTAGCAACTTGCTATCGTATCACACAAGTGTCCGGTTAGATGTCGAATAGATCCAACTGTTTAGAGGAACAGGGTTGTGAAAATGGTTGGGCAGGTCGCCGAAACAGGCTCTGGACGGGCGTTTTCTCGAAAAGCGAGACGCTCAGGACTTGTAAAATGGTATAGATACTATCCTCTAGTCCAAGGTGCTGTTTGAGGATGGCGATCAACAGGTAAACGCAGATAGCAATCCATATCTGAGTCTTTACGCTGTTGATGGAAGTGCCGAAGAACTGCTTGATTCGCAGATGTTGTTTGATCCATTTGAAGAACAACTCAATCAACCATCGCTTATGATAA
Organism: Blastocatellia bacterium; assembly: GCA_035652355.1. Taxonomy (GTDB): domain Bacteria; phylum Acidobacteriota; class Blastocatellia; order DASRDY01; family DASRDY01; genus DASRDY01. The sequence continues at coordinate 11,928 of DASRDY010000295.1, read as the reverse complement.
AGGTCGGCAATCGTGAGAGCTTCGATGGTGAAATTGTTTGTCAGAAAGACGTAGTGCTTGTCTTGATCTTTTGAGTAATAGGTCACGCGACGCAGCGGGAGAGAATATCGATCCTTTGCTCTGGGTCCTGTCAGGATGATTGTCTGATCACTTCTCAGACCAGTGGACCAATCAATCGGACGCGATGATTGCCGTTTGAATTTGAGATTCTCTTTTGCGCGGATGACAAAGAAGGCAAGCGACAGGTGCAGAGCAAAGAGACGGGCGAAATCGATATAGCCTCTGTCCATAACGATGAATGCTCCGGGTTGAACGGGGAGATTGTCCAGAACATTCAAATCGTGGCATTTCCCGTGGGTAATATCGATGAAAGCAAGATCCGTGGATATCGATCAAAGTGTGAAGCTTAATTGCCGCTTTGGTTTTGCGGAATTTGGCCCAGGGAAAAAGTGATAAGCAGAGGTCTATGGTGGTTGAATCAAGGGCGTAAACGGCAGTTTCGATCTCAAGACCGATGTCAGTGTTGGCATAGAGCGGTCTGGCGATATCGATTAATGAATGAGCAAGGTCAGCATAGATTCTCCAATCGCGATGTTCGTTGGCTTCGGCCAAAGTTGATCTTTTTACCGCGTGACTGAGACCCAAGTGATAGAGCTTGCGCTGCTGAGCATTGAGGCAGACGGTAATATCGCGCAGGCTTTCTCTATAGGTAAGCTGGGCAAATGCCATAACGAGAAACTGATCCCAGCAAGTAAATCGGCGGACGCTTTTGTTTGAGTGGTAACGCTGTACACAACGATTGAATTCATTATGAGAAACGTACTCCATAATTTGAGAAAAGACCGTTCTTCCCTGATTCATCAACCATTCTCCCTTTGGGCGTCAGACCAAAGAGAGTATGGCAAAAACGACCGAAAAAATTCAAATCGTTTAGATTTCCGAGAGGAGTTAATTTCTTACTGATGTGCAGCTTGGACGGAATTCGGAAAAATTAAACCGGACACTTGTGACATGGATGCCCAAATCCATGAACTTGGGAATTCTATTGCAGCAATCACCCATCAAAACATAGGCGATAAGAATGCTAAGGATAAAGATTCCGGTTACGCATTGGTCAGCTGTGTGCTAGACAAGCTAAATCACCTACCGTGAAATAGCAGCGAGGAACATATGAAACCACTCAGATTGTTTGTGATTTTGATTGCTATATGCCTGTGTTCTATAGGAAGTACCGGTCAGGGCTCTGAAAACGTAATATGCTCCATAGTTGCTTTCCAGCAAAACAAGCCAAAGGGCATAAATGAGATAACAAGTACCGTTACCGAGGCGACGGGAAAATCCTGGGACGCTCTGGCCATGAGAATGAATGGCAAAGAAGATTTGAATTCTATATATTTCTTTGATCGACTTCATGGCTGGGTAGGTGGACGACAGGCGCTTTATAAAACGGAGAACGGAGGAAAAACCTGGGAATCGGCGTCAATCAAGATCCCCGAAGATAGCATAGTAGAAGACATATTTTTTACCGGCGCCCTAGCCGGTTGGATTGCCTTACGCAGGGCTCCCATCAGTGGTGATCACAGACTAGATCATTTCTGGCTTATGCAGACGAAAGATGGCGGGTTGACTTGGGGCTTGAATTATGAAGGCGCAACGCAAATTCAAAGAGTGTCTTTTAGTAGTCAACAGGAAGGATGGTTCACCACTGCGGACTACATAACCAGTAGTCATTCAATCATTCGGATTTTCCACACTTTTGATGGAGGACTTCATTGGGTAGATGTTAGTTCTAATTTTAACGAAGTCAGGCGGGCAGACTATCGCTATTTGAATGACATCACCGTTGGAATAGTCCCTGTTGGGAAACGCGGGGCGACAGTGCTTATGTCTAGTGGGGATATTTTTAAAGCTGACGACGGCGAACAGAATTGGCGAAGGTTAGAGGTTCCCTTTGAGTTTAACCCAGAAGGAGGATTCAGTCGTCTCGGTAGCGCCAATAGTGACCAATTATCGGTAGTCGGCGGCCGCTATCCAAGCCATGGGAAAATCGGGGTTAAAGATCGGAATAATATATGGACCGTTTATAACCTAAACGCATTTATCTCCGATGCAACATTTGTAACAAACAAACAGGTTTTAGCATGCGGATTGATTCCAAGAAGCAATCTCAAGTACCTCAAAGGCACCCCATATCCCCCTAAGAGGTTCGGAGAACTAGAACCTGGAGGAGTTGTTCTGTCATCTTCCGATGGCGGTAGCAACTGGAATGTCATCTATCGCAATGACGAGAAACGGGAGAGGTTTAGTTTGATTACGAAATTATTTGCAGTCGATGCCAGGCACATTTGGGTCATAGGAAATCGCGGACTAGTGATTCGGCTCGAGGCTACTCAGTGATCCGTCCGAAAAACATGCTTCCTTTCCTGGCGAGGTCGCGTTATATTTCGTTCTCTGTAAGTATTGCTTGACCGTATCCGTGATTGCCCAATCAACCTGAAGACAATAGGACAGCTCTATCCACTGCTCCATTGTCGAATTTCGTCTTTTGAAAGCAAGTGTCGCTATGAAAAAGATTGCACTAACCTCATCTCTGGTCGTTTTTTTAACCTTTATAGTGGCCGGTAGTCCTCAGGACCAATTCACCGGCATTCAGTGCGGTTCTGACATTACAAAAACATTGATCGGCCGGAAGATTGGAAATGGAAGCTCTGAAGCAATTGAGAAAAAGCATACTGACTTAGGTCTTAAGGACCTGGGAGGAGATGAAATAGCGGATAAGTTATTCTCGAGTTCCTGGCGGATTTGCGGCGATGAATATATGTTACTCCTCGATGGTCGCTCGATTATTCGAGACACTATAAAGGTCCCTGCGCATTCAAAGAAATCGCCGGAATCGATCGGGAAATGTCAGGCCAACGGTACTAAGATACCCGGTACTGTCGTCGCCATCCTGAATAATGAAGAAGGAAAGGATTCACTTTCAGCAACAGCCGCCTGGAAGATCGACACGAAAACAGCAAAGTTCGTCAAACTGTCCACGGATGGTCTAATGTGCTCACGTGATGGCATCATTACCGAAGATGGTGGACGCTGAGCATGTAGCACAGACTTCCAGTCTGTGTTCTCACTAATGTGCGCGGCAAATCGAAATCACTCACCTTCAAAACGAACGCAGGCAAGATGCCTACGCTACATGTAGCACAGACTTCCAGTCTGTGTTCTCACTAATGTGCGCGGCAAATCGAAAGCGCTTACCTTCAAAATGGACGCAGACAGGATGTCCGGGCTACATGAAAGCAAGATGCCTGCACGCTGGTTAGTCCTCAATAGCGACTTCAGGATAATCGAAGGGATGATTCAACAGAACGGCTCGCAGATTGATCTGGCCGAGCAAGGTCTCAAGAAATGTTCCGAATTTGTGAAGCCCCTGCAGTAACTCTCGCAATGAACGTGCGACCGTAAGTTCTTCGACAAGATTGTAGTAAAGCTCCCAGTCTTTGAACATCAGGAACTTCAGGGAATCTTCCCTGAAGGCCATCACGGCCTGGATCAGGCGATTGACTCTGGCCGGTTGAGGCTCGCGCTCGAAATGCTTCACGCGCGCCAGCAGTCGCCAGATTTCATCGCGCAATTTGAATGACTGTTCCAGCTTTGTCGAGAATGTCGGGAAGATCGTTTCGCCATTCAAACCTTTGGCCATCGTGCTGAACATTCCGACTATCGCTTGTTGAATGGCGTCGCGCAGGATTCCGTTCGCGTTTTCGATATGCGCGTACAGCTCGATCGTGTTGCGAAGCGATGCGACTCCGACCAGCTCGTGCTCGCTTACCTTTCGGGCTTCGAGCTCTAGACAATAGACGGCGGCGTCGACTCCGTCTTTGATGTCATCCGGAAGTCCGGGACGTTCGACGATTCGGCGGGAAATTACTCCCACGCTGCGACGGCAGCAATCAAGGACGAGAGCAAACAATGGCAGGCAGCGTTTCAGTATCCCGTCGCGGTTCAGGTGACGCTCGATCTCCTGCAGAACTCTCAGACTATAGAACAGCATTCCGCTGCAATCTACCAGGATCGAGCCCAGCAACGTCTCCTTGATCGCCGGAATGACTTTGGCTGCTGTCGGGGGAGCATCAGCTATTGGAGTACTGACGAGCTCGGCATTCAGTACCGGGCATTCCAGGAATTCACGGCGGATCGCACGAGCAACGGATGAAAACGATTGGAGTGTAAAGTTATCCTGATGCGACAGTCCACCCATCATTTCGCGAAGTGTCCGCAATTGTGAGGCTAATCTGGCAAAAGAATTCTGCAGATCTTCGGTGTCGTTATGGTCTTTAGGTTTTGGCGAGTTGAGCTCGAATATCACGCGATTGCAGAGCCCGATCATCATCAGCAGTGATTCGCGTATAACCATTGCTTCCGGCACAGCGTTGTAATCCTGATTCGAGCCGCCGCGTCGGATTAACTGGTTCGGTCGGCAATAAATTAGAAGCGCGCGAGCCCACATCGCGACCTCATCGATTCGCTCGTTGCGCACCGGGAGGAGCAACGGCTGCTGGGTGCTGAGGTTATATTTTGTGGTTTCGCTCATCAACATCGCTTAAACAAAGTTCCGCCTATTATTTGGTATCGGAACTGATGACATTTGGTATTAGCCGAAGAATAAGGCTGGGAGCAATTTGTGAAAATCAAATGGGCGACAGGCGCTGTGATCAGGAAGTCCCGGCTGGATCCTCTGTATTATCAGGACTTAGAAACCAATCGGGGTTTTCCTTAATCAACTGGGTTTGACGAAGCTCTGACCATGTTTGAAAGAGGTCTGGAGTACGCAGCCAGACGGAAAACCATTCGGCAATTTCGGCTTTTTCGGCTCGTTTGGCGGGATTGACTCTTTTGTTCTTTGACACGACGCTAGCCCATTTTTTGCCGCGCAAAGCTACTTCTTTTGCCTTATTCATCCCGATAACGTCGTTTGCTGCCTTATATTTGCGGAATAAGGCGTCGATCTGTTCAATTGAATTTTTCGCGGAGGCGAGACTATCGAATTTCAGCAGGTGTTCGAAGGCCGCTTCATAGCGCTGATCGTCGTCAAATCCGGCCAGGTCGATCAAATCAACCTCCAGGCCTATTTCTTCGGCTAGCTTGCCGATTTCCGCGCCGGGCAGTCGCCCGCCGGGACCGAAACGCTTGACTAGCTCTGAATTAATGAACGTTACCGTTCGACCTGTAAGCCGTTTGCCACGCTCTTTGCCGAGCAAATCGATGGCGAATTGATTTTTGGTTTTAGGTTTCATAGACTGAGCCGCCGAGTCATAACGGCGACCTGAATTCTATCATTATTGGACGACCATGAAGATTGTCAATCGCGAAACTGCTAAACGAATCACCAGTCCGCACGGGACTCAGATTACTCCGTTAATCGACCGATCCACCTCAGAAATAACGCGTTGTAGTCTTGCCGAAGAGATTATGCCTCCTGGCAAAGCCGTAAAACCGCATTACCATAAAACTCACGAAGAGGTCTATTACGTGATTAGCGGTTCGGGTCGGATGAGAGTAGCGGACGAATGGAAAGAGGTTCAAGCCGGCGACGCCATCTATATTCCGGTCAATTGCGTTCATTCCCTGGAAAACACCGGGCAGGAAGACATCAGGCTGATACTGGTCGTCGGACCAGCATTCTCTTTCGATGACGTTTTTGAGGAGAGGGTCGGTTAACCTACTGACTCTAATTCCAGATCAGGCTCTTTCTCAAGCCGGTCGCCGCAAGCTTTGATCAGTGTCTTCATTAGTTGAGCCAGATCGATCGGCTTTCGCAGGATCGCGGTGGCGCCCGCTTTCAAGGCGTCTGTGCGCGGTATGTCTCGCGAGTTGTTAATTGCGACGATAGGTATGTCGGTCAGATGTTTGACGCCTCGTACCCGCTGGATCAGCTCGATACCAGTCATCTCTGGCAAGTGCAGGTTCGTGATAAGGATATCGGGTTTGAACTGGGTTAAAAACTTCAACGCAGTTGTGCAACTGTCGACGGCGTAAACAATAAAACCCTCTCGTTCCAGAAAACTGCTCAGGATTCTACGGTGAGTGGGTGTATCTTCGACCAAGAGAGTTAAGGGCTTACTCAAATCGGCTCAACCTTTTTGCAATGAATCTCAGAGTGCGTAGCGTGGACCTTAAAGATTTAAAACGGGCTGAAGTGTCAGATTACAGGTATTAGGGGTTTAGATAAATAGGAGTCGCAGACATTTCTTATGGGAGCGGACGCCTATAAGGCGATTGCAGTAGACTTGCCGCTTCGAATTATTGACACTGTGCAAGTTACCATTAATATTGTCATCGCGATTCTGGTTCGAAAGGTCACATTGCTCGTGACGATACTCGATTGGGCGTTTAGACTGAGTCCGCTTCTGATTGCAACCTGCCACGGATACGGCGCCGCGTGGCTGGCGGTCAAGATGATCTTCCGGCCGCACGAGGCCGTTTACGTATTCGGCAAACGCCTTCCCTTCACTCCCGGGATGCTGCCGAAAGAGCGGGTCGTATTCATTGACGCTTTCTCCCGCGTCATCGCCGAGCGCCTGTTAACCGTTGAGACAATCACCGACGAATTGATGCAACTTGGATTAGAGGCAGAGATCGAAACTATCGCCAAGCAACAGTATCACGCGACATCGCAAAGAACCGATGTCATGGATACGCTGGTCTTTCATCTTCGCCAGAGTCTTGAACGGTTGAGGTCTAATTCTGAGATCAAGCAGCAACTGGCCGTACAGCTGCGCGACATCATCGACCGCGAGATACTTCACGAATACGGAATGGTGAGGCGGACAGTAGCGAACTTCTTCATCGAAATGCCTTTCATCCGGAAGATTGTAGACGCTTCGTTACACGAATTGATCACGCAAGTCGAAGCCAGTCTCTATGTCCGCGAGACAATCGAATCGACCATGCTCCATCTTCCCGAAGCTGTCTTCAAAGACGGCGGTCCGGATTCAAACATCGCCTTAACAAAGCTGGTCTCAACTCTCAGCACACGTCTGAATTTTTACGATATTCTGAAGCGCCGTTTGAGTGGATTCTCGAATGAAATGATCGAAGACTTAATAATGGAAACAGCCGGTCACGAAATCAAAGGAATAGTCTGGTTCGGAGCTCTGATAGGTTTGTTTGTAGGTATCTTTCAGTCGCTGTTAATGTTCTTGAAGTAAATCGAACCCGACGCGGAGACACGGAGAACCGGGGACACGGTGACCGTCACCGATTCTCCGCGTCTCCGTTTCCCCGATTCATTCTTCGTCCTATTAGAAGCCGCCCATGCCGCCGCCCATTCCTCCCATACCACCAGGAGGCATCGGCGGAGCTTTATCCTCTTCAGGAATGTCCGCGATCATCGCTTCCGTCGTCAGCAACAGGCTGGCAATCGACGAAGCATTTTGCAGAGCCGACCTGGTAACCTTTGCCGGATCGATGATGCCGGCCTTGACCATGTCGGTGAACTCTTCCCTGGCCGCATCAAAGCCCATGTTCTCGTTCTTCTCTGCTCTGATTTGGCCGACGATGACCGCGCCTTCGCGGCCAGCATTGGCAACGATCTGTCGCAGAGGCTCTTCCAATGCGCGACGAACGATGTTGATGCCGGTCTTCTCGTCGGAGTCCTCTGTTTCCAGTTTGTCGAGAGCCTTCGATGCACGGAGCAGCGCAACGCCGCCGCCTGGCACGATTCCCTCTTCCACTGCTGCGCGTGTAGCGTGCATAGCGTCTTCAACACGAGCCTTCTTTTCTTTCAGCTCAGTCTCAGTCGCCGCACCGACCTTGATCACCGCAACGCCGCCGACCAGTTTCGCAAGGCGTTCCTGCAACTTCTCGCGATCATAGTCGGAGGTCGTATTCTCGATCTGGGTGCGGATCGTTCCGACGCGTCCCTGAATGTCCTTCTGTTTGCCGGAGCCTTCGACAATCGTAGTGTTATCCTTGTCAATGACAATCTTCTTCGCTTTGCCCAGATCATCTACGCGGATGCTTTCCAGCTTGATTCCCAGGTCTTCGCTGATTACCTGACCGCCGGTCAGAATCGCTATGTCTTCCAGCATCGCTTTCCTGCGATCACCGAATCCAGGAGCCTTCACCGCGCACACTTGAATCGTGCCGCGCAGTTTGTTGACGACCAATGTCGCCAGCGCTTCACCTTCGACATCTTCGGCAATGATCAAGAGCGGCCTTCCCTGCCGAGCAGTCTGCTCAAGAATCGGAAGCAGATCCTTCATCGAAGAGATCTTCTTTTCGTGAATCAGGATAAGAGCGTTTTCAAGGTTCGCCTCCATCCGATCCGGATCGGTCACAAAGTAAGGCGACAGGTAACCGCGGTCGAACTGCATGCCTTCGACAACGTCCAGCGAAGTATCGAGTGTCCGCGATTCTTCAACAGTGATAACGCCATCTTTGCCGACTTTGCCCATAGCTTCGGCAATAATGCCGCCGATAGTCGCATCGCCATTCGCCGAGATCGTTCCAACCTGAGTGATCGCGTCACCCTTCACCGGTCTCGACATTGACTTGATGTGCTCGACGGCAGCTTCGACTGCTTTTTCGATTCCGCGTTTGAGCGCCATTGGATTCGCGCCGGCCGCTACGGTTCGCACTCCCTCACGATAAATAGCCTGCGCCAGCACAGTCGCCGTTGTCGTCCCATCGCCGGCGATGTCCGAAGTCTTTGACGCAACCTCGCGCACCATCTGCGCGCCCATGTTTTCGAGCGGGTCTTTCAGATCGATCTCTTTGGCAACAGTCACGCCGTCTTTCGTGATTGTCGGGGAACCGAATTTTTTGTCCAGGACCACGTTTCGGCCTTTTGGTCCGAGGGTTACTTTCACCGCATCGGCAAGCTGGTTCACGCCTTTCAACAGAGCCGCGCGTGAATGCTCGCTATAAATAATTTGTTTTGCCATTTAATTTCTCCTCCCAATGGTTGGGCTTTGTCTTTAAATTTCTACTTGCCTTTGCCTTTACTCTTGTTGGCCGAAGCGTCCTGGCCTTCCAGAATCGCAAGGATCTCGTCTTCGCGCATGATCAGATACTCTTCACCGTCCAGTTTGATCTCTGTGCCGGAATACTTACCGAACAGGACCCGGTCGCCAGCCTTGACGGATGGTTCGATTGTTGTGCCGTTGTCCAGGACTTTGCCTTTGCCGACGGCGATGACTTCACCTTGCTGAGGCTTTTCCTTTGCGCTGTCGGGAATGATAATACCGCCGCGAATCTGTTCACCTTCGTCGATTCGTTTCAGGATTACACGGTCGTGTAAGGGACGAATGCTTGACATTTACTCTACTCCTTTCAATCAGTTAATGCGAACCTGTTAGATTAGCACTCTCAAGTCAAGAGTGCGAATTATAGAGATGCGGCCGCCCGCTGTCAAAGCAATTCTGCGCCGTACAGCAGGCTGCCGATTTTGGTTGCGCTCTGCGGTAGGATCAATCGGCTGGCAGCCTGCTGTACGGGGTGCCTCAGGTTAAGCCGCGTGACATCACGTGCCCAAACTCCGGTCCTGTGACGTCAGTGTCACACCGGGTGTCACAGTTTTATTCATAGATAACAAAGTAGTTATTGAGCTGTGACTCGTGTGACACCTGTTGGCCAAACTTCGTTTTCCGCTTCGTCCGTCCAGAATTGGCGGTTGTTGCATACCGAAAATTTAACACCGTTATCAGACTCAAATGTCCGTTTGGAATTGAACGGCTATCAAGTTATCGAACGCATAGTACGCGGTTTTGATGGATCAAAGCGGGTCATTGCGGATTCACATCTGCGAAAATCCATCGCATCCGTGTCATCCGCGTGCCAATCTCTTCTTATTTCCGGCCGGTTATGTTAAAAATACCAGGTCATTTCGCACAACTTCACAAACAACTCCAAAATGAATTAAGCGCTATGGAGTGCGGTAACTTGTTACCGCTTTCACCTGAGCCGACTTGTCGACTCAAAAGGAAGATTCCTTCCTTTGTGGCGAGAAGTCGCCACGACCAAAGCGGCGAGAACTAGCCGCACTCCACAGTACCTGACTACGTTGTTCGTTTAATTCGACGAAACAAAGCAACAGGAGCAACTAATGAGATACGAACTAGACACAATCTTTCTTGAGCGTTACCGAGCCGTCTACATCGAAACGCCAAAGGTCGCCTGCACAAGCATCAAGACGGCTCTTGCGGCGGTTCTTGGCATTAGTCTCGATTCAGCGGAAGGCAATCCTCACGAGATTCCGTGGCCAACGACAGCCCAGTCTTCAAATCCTTCAGGACCGCTCTTCCCTGGCCTGTTTACCTTTGCATTCGTTCGCAATCCGTGGGATCGGCTGGTCTCTTGCTATCGAGACAAGATTCGCGGCGAAGTCGACGGGTACACCTATTTCACCATTCGTCCGGGAGTGGCTAATTGCCTGGCAAGGTTTGAAGCCTTCGTTCCTGGAATGACTTTCGAAGACTTTGTCGCGGCCGTGGCGGCAATACCGGATGAAGAAGCAGACGGTCACTTCCGGTCTCAATACACCTTCGTCACAAATGAAGAAGGCAAGATTGCTGTAGACTTCATCGGCCGTTTCGAGCGCCTGACCGAGGACTTCAAAATTGTTCAAGAAAAAATTGGGCTTGGTGATATCGAACTTCCCTGGCTTCAACGGGTCCGTAAAGCTGCAAAATATTCCAATTCTTATGATGCGAAGACCAGGCAGATTGTGGCCGAGAGGTTCAGCGAAGACATCGAAATGTTCAACTATGATTTCGGGACAAGATTATGTGAGGTGAGCCATCGCTGCTGGCTATAATTAGTCTGTCGTTTTGTGAGTCGGATATGGCCGTTAGGCAAAGTATACCCGAGACCATTTGCTTCTGCGGTAGACTGAGTACTTCTGCCAGCCTCACCGCGGAAATCTTATCGAAGAGCAGGCGTCGTAACTATGGACCGAAAAATCGCGCTGAGCATCTTCCTTTTCTTGGCGGTCATGTTGTCAAATGCGCCTGCCAAACCGTTCCGGTTCAAAGTTCTGAACGAAGGCTACGAACGAGGCAAAACAGAGGCAACAGATCAGGTTATTCGTGACGCCGATACTTTCCGTGCTGTTTGGGACGAAATAGTGTCGAACGGCGTGTTCGGGGTTGGGCTTTGATTCATCGTTTCCCAAAATGGATTTCCAGACGCACATCGTAATCTTTGTGAGAACCAAGACGCAGTCGGGCTTTGAGCAGGGAGTCCGTGTTAAGAGCCTGACGACTCAACGTGCTCGTACGGGAAACAAAACCGAAATCGTGGTGACAGTCGAAGAGCAGCAATTTGAGTCCGGATGCGCGAGGCTCACCTTAATTCAGGAATTGACGCCGTACTCTCTTGCAGAGATAGACGGCACACAGGAAGTAGTGTTCAAGCACGTTACGAAATCGATTCCCTGTCGCAGCTACGTCCCACACATGTAGCCACATTGTTCCGCAGTACGGCGAGATTGAAATGATCAAACGTACACTTATTGCCAGCTTCTTTTTCCTGTTGATCGTGTTCAGTTCGCGGCCCGCTTTCGGTTGTCACTGCCTCCCAGAGCCCGCGAAAACATTCGAGTCCCAAGTCAAACGAGAGCAAGAGCAGTCCAGCGTCATCTTTGCCGGAAGAGTTCTGCGTATTACTGATCGAGGACGATTATCAAAAGATAGATACGGATGCGACGTAGTCTTTGAGGTTTCTCGTTCGTGGAAAGGCAGTCTAAAGCGGAAGTTTGTGCTTCAGACCGGATATGGGCATGCGGATTGCGGCTATCATTTCGTTGATACTCAATAGAGGCGGCCTCACGGGCGTATAATCGCCCGCGAGAAATATCTTTAAAACAAAGGAGGCCGCTTCTATGGCGTTTTACTGCGGAATCGACTTGAGCGCAAGAGAATCTTCTCT
>DASRDY010000294.1:0-7029 GCA_035652355.1 Blastocatellia bacterium | reverse complement strand
TGGGTGCACGATCCTCGTGTTCGGTCATTGCCTTATTCTCCAATTCTGGGGCGTGACCTAACCCCAGATGATTATGCAAAAGAAGGGATCCCCTTTGTATTTGACGAACAGCACAGCAGTTTCAAAGGTCACGAGATTCAGGTTCAGAGTATGACAGTAATGCCGGTATTCCGCTTGTCAGATCAAGATGCGCGGGACATCGCGACTTACCTTATGTCATTGAAGACCGGAGTCCAATTCCCAGATGCCTCGTTTATGGATGAGAAAGACAGGTTCTCCAAAGGCGAGGCGCTGGTCAAACAGTATGGCTGCGCTGGATGCCATGAAATAAAGGGACTCGAGAGTCAGCAAAAGATTGGAACAGAGCTCACGGTTGAAGGAAGCAAGCCGATTGAGCGTCTCGATTTCGCTTTGTTCACTCACAAGGCGGAAGAGGGAACTCTGCCAGATGGTCGGCCGAACATTCGCAACGGCGTGAAGACTTCCTGGTACGATGCCAAAGGCTTCTTCGAGCAGAAACTGACAAATCCCGCAATCTATGATGTTGGCAAGCAGAAAGGTCCAGACGACCGGCTGCGGATGCCGAATATATATTTCAAAGATAGAAGCGAAATTGATGCGGTAACAACTTTCCTTTTGGGCAGCACCGATACGACGATTCCCGCGAATCTAAAATATGCGCCGTCAGATCAGCGCCAATACGTTCAGGAAGGCTGGTGGTTGGTCAAGAAGTACAACTGCATGGGTTGTCATAACCTTCTTGTCGGTCAAGCCTCGACCTTAATGGGCGAGCCTCAATACCAGGGAGACAATCGCGACAAGTTGCCGCCGCGCCTGGTGACTGAAGGCGCGCGTGTCAATCCAGACTGGTTATTACGATTCCTCAACAATCCGTCTCTGTCGGATACGGACACTAATCGCAACGGCGTGAGACAATATCTGGCTGTGAGAATGCCAACGTTCCAATTCTCGCCGAACGAGTTGCAGACGCTGGTACGATTCTTCACGGCGTATTCGTCGCAGCCAAATCCATATATTCCTGAGCAAATGGTTGCATTACAGCCGCAGGAACGCGATATGGCACGAGCGCTGTTCACATCACAGGCAGCGCCGTGTCTGAAGTGCCATATGACAGGCGACCCGACGCACGACAAACTTGCGACGGCGCCAAACTTCCTGCTGGCAAAGGAAAGATTGAAGCCGCAGTGGGTTGAGCGGTGGATCGTTCATCCTGAATTGATTGATCCAACTACGGCAATGCCATCGAAGCTGTTCAACCGCGACGAAGCAAATAACCGTTACGTCTTTGCCGGTCCGACTCCGGATAGCTTCAATGGATACAAGGGTGATCACGCTGATCTGCTGGTTCGTTATATGTTCCAGATCAATTCTGAGGAACAGGCGAAGCTGGGAGTGAAGGGAGGATCATCTTCCTCTAGTCCGGCGGCTAGTACCTCCGGCAGCGCGGCCCCGCAAAAGGCCGGTACCACCAGCAGGAATAATCATGTTCCTGAAAAGAAATTCGTTGAGAGGCTTGCGCTGAACAAGCGGGCCGAGGTTGTAACTTCTCCCTAGAATGTAATACAAAGTTGTGTATTATAGCGGGTTGATTTACGGACCAAGTATCAAGATTAGAGTTATTAAGGAAAGGAATAGACTATGAGTATGATTCGCAGGCTTTGCTTGCTGGCAGCGGTGGCGGTACTGCTGGGTACAGTAGGGTGCGGAAATAAACCTGATGAAGGTGGTCCAGGAACGAACGACAACAGTACGTCGGGCGCCAACTTCAAGCCGACAGGTAATGAGGGAACGATATCTGGTAAGGTCAACTTCAACGGCGATGTTCCAAAGGCGAAAACCATTGATATGAGCAACGACGCCTATTGCGCTGGAAAACATTCAGGCGGCGCGACCAGTGACGCGATTACGGTCAACGATGGCAAGTTTCAGGATGTTTTGGTTTATATCAAGAGCGACGGCTTGAGCAAATATAAATTCGATACGCCGTCGTCTCAGGTGGTTCTCGACCAGACAGGCTGTATGTATGCTCCGCATATGATGGGCATGATGACGAATCAACAGCTCTCAGTAAAAACCAGCGATCAAACAAATCACAACATCAACGCCATAGCTCCGAACGGAGATGGGTTTAATGAGGCGCAAGGTGCGGGAGCTCCTGATAAGAAGGTGAAGTTCGCACGCGAAGAGGTGATTCCTGTCAAGTGCAATCAGCACTCGTGGATGAAGGCCACAATCGCCGTATTCAAACATCCGTATTTCGCCGTGACTGGCAAAGACGGCTCGTTCGAGTTCAAGGATGTTCCTCCGGGAACCTATACAATCGTTGCCTTCCATCCGAATTACGGTGAGAAAACCGCCACGGTAACTGTCGGCAATAAAGAGAGCAAGACAACCGATTTCACCTACAGCGGCAATCCGACTCAGGCGGAACTGATTGCTCCGTCTGGATTAGCTCTTGCCGATCCGTTTGTTATCTCGATGCCGGTAGCGCATCACCACTGAGACTGTTATACTCCTCGGTCTTTTGGGCGAAAGCCAGCGACCGAAGGACCGTGGATAATGATAAGAGCTAAACTTTCAAAGCTGTTGAAATGGAGGCCACAATTAAGCAATGGCCTCCATTACATCGCTCTTCTAACCGTCTGCGCGACGTTTGTTTTGATAATCGCAGGCGCTCTAGTAACCAGCAATGGCGCCGGAGATTCGGTTCCAGATTGGCCGATGTCTTTTGGTAGATGGTTAATCACGTCGGATCATTTTATCGCAAATGTCCGATTCGAGTATTCACATCGTGTAATTGCAGGCTCGGTCGGAATGCTGACTTTAATACTTGCGGTTTTTGCGTGGCTGCGCGAGTCGAGAGTGTGGGTTAAACGCCTGGCGCTGGCTGTATTCGGTCTGGTCATAGCACAGGCCGTAATTGGTGGCATCCGGGTTCATTATCCTGGTTACAAAGCCGAGATTGCGATACCGCACGCTTTGGTTGCGCAAAGCTTTCTCGCGTTGATTGTAAGCCTGGTTGTTTTTACATCGAGAAAATGGTTCGAACCAATCGGCTCAATATCTGATAAACCGGCTTTATCTTTAAGGTCTCTCTCTGCAGTAACTACAATAGCGATATTGGTTCAACTGGTTCTCGGTGCTGGATTTCGCCATCAGGCGTTTGGAATTCTGCCGCATGTTTTTGGAGCCGTGGTAGTTGGTTTCCTGGTATTCCTGACTGCCACACTGACATTAACACGACATAAGGAATCATATTTGCAGCGACCCGCAATGGCAGTGATTGGTCTAGTCGTAGTGCAGATCGGATTAGGAATAGCTTCGTATTATGCAAGACTTGCATCGATCAACGACCCTCAACCGTTGGAACCGATGGTTTCGTTGACGGTTGCGCACGTTGCTACGGGGGCTTTAACCTTGACCGCAATGGTAGTATTGACGCTTCGGATTTATCGGGTTCTGTCCCCAGCGAAAGCTACTGTTGAATTGGCTTCGCGCGAAGCGACGGTATAGGTCCCGTTGAGAATGATGTTTGATGAATGCTGATTGCAGCTAGTTCATCATCCTTATTGAATAGACGGAGAGATTTCAGCATTCGTCAGGTTTTATGGGAACGCAAACAAAAGTTATAACAACATCAAAAGAAATTATTGCTGCAGGTTTGTCGCAGCCGAGGCCGCGCTCCCAGTCTCAGGTTTCCGGTTTCATCGAATTAACAAAGCCAAGAATTACGTTTCTGATTGTGCTGACGGCTGCAGCCGGATATTGCATGGGGTCGAGCGGCCCTTTGAATTATCTCGGACTGCTTAACACTGCACTTGGCATTACGATTCTTTCAAGCGGAATAGCGACGCTCAACCAATATCTTGAGCGAGACCTTGATGGTCTAATGCATCGAACGGCCAAACGACCGCTTCCGTCAAACCGCTTGAGTCCCCTGCACGCACTTGTATTTGGTCTTTTGCTTTCTGCAATTGCCGAAGCCTATATAGCGATCTTGGTTAATCCGCTGACAGCGGTGCTTGGTTTAATCGGATTCGCAAGTTATCTGTTTGTTTATACTCCGCTCAAAACGCGCACAACATTATGTACAGCTATAGGTGCAATACCAGGTGCTATCCCGGCGTTGATGGGGTGGGCAGCGGTGCGCGGCAATCTATCGATGGGCGGCTGGGTTCTTTTCGCAATTTTATTCCTTTGGCAGTTCCCGCATTTCTTTGCAATCGCATGGATGTATCGCGACGATTATGCGCGCGCGGGAATAAAAATGCTGCCGGTCATTGATCCGGAAGGCAGAATTACGGGCCAGCAAATTGTTCTCTACACAGTCATGCTGGTACCTGTCAGTTTACTGCCAAAGGTTTTAAGTCTGTCGGGCAACGTGTATTTCTACGGAGCGATCGTTCTGGGACTGGTATTCCTCTTTTTCAGTATCAGGACTGCGGTTGTTCGCTCGAGCATTGAAGCGCGCAGACTGTTACAGGCTTCTGTGCTCTATTTACCGTTGCTTTTGATTCTAATGGTAGTTAATCAGCTCAATTAGTCAGTTTCGCAGTAGCAGTTGGATTTCAGATTTGTGATTTGCTCGTTCAGACCGTGGCGCGCGTGCGTCAGGTTGGAGAGAAGTTTCGCAGTCCAGGTAACTCCAATCTGATCCGGCAAATCTCCAATCGGCAGAAAGTCATCCTGTAAGGGGAGATCAACTCATGGGCCGAATTCTAGGCGCATTGATATTTATCCTGACTATAGTTTCCATCATCATTTTTGCGGGCGGGTTCTGGCCGGCGCCGCCGTTCGACGCGGCCGGGCACGCAGTAGCGCCGACAAACGCAATGGGCCGCGCGATTGACGCTCAATTTGCGCGAACGATGATCGTAGTGGGAATCGCGTTCATACTTGCACAGGTCGCCCTCGGTTATATCCTCTTCCGATTCGGAGGCGGCAAAAAAGGCGAAAAGGCCATGTACACGCACGGCAACAATCGCCTGGAAGTCATCTGGACGATTGTGACTGCTGTCGTGTTCGTCACGCTTGGCGTAATGGCGCAGAAGGTTTGGGCTGAGCTTCACCTCACGGCTCCACCAGCAGATGCCATAGAATGGGAAGTCACCGGCCAGCAGTTCGAATGGAACTTCCACAATGCGGGCCCCGATAAACAGATGGGACCTCTGAACATGAAATTGTGGAGCGATCAGGCCAATTTCGGCGTGGATGATAACGATTCAAGATCGAAGGATGACATTGTCAGCAAACAGATGGTTGTCCCCGTAAATCACCCGGTTAAAGTTACGCTGAGGTCAAAAGACGTTATTCACAGTTTCTTTATACCTGCGTTTAGATTGAAGCAGGACGCGGTGCCGGGAATGACGATTGTCATTCATTTTACGCCCGAAAAGATCGGGGAGTACGACATCGCCTGCGCAGAGCTTTGCGGTATGTTCCATTACAAGATGCCCAGCAAGCTCAGAGTTGTGTCAGACCAGGACTATCAGGATTGGTTAACAAAGAACGCAGGTAATCATTGAGATTATAAGTGGCGCAGACATTCAGTCTGCGCTGGCAGATTAAGTCAGTGGCTGCAGAAAAGGACGTGTGATCTACAGACAGCAGCGCAGACTGAATGTCTGCGCCACAGTCTAGTATTTGATTGTTATCAGTTGAAATTATCGATTGAATCATCCAGGAGAGAATGCGATGTCAGAAACACACGCAGTTCATCATCATGAACCGCCGTCAGGATTTATTCGCAAGTATATCTTCAGCATAGATCATAAGGTCATCGGTATCCAGTATTGGTGTCTTGCGCTGGCGGCGGTGATCTTTGGAATGTTGTTGTCGGTCCTGATGCGCTTGCGTTTGGCTTGGCCCGCTGCTCACTGGTCGCTATTGGAAACAATCTTCCCAAATGGTTTTGACACTGCGGGAATGAAGCCAGAATTCTACCTTTCCTTGTTGACGATGCACGGAACAATTATGGTGTTCTTCGTGCTGACAACAGCGCCAATGGGAGGATTCGGGAACTACTTCCTGCCAATACAAATCGGCGCTGACGATATGGCGTTCCCGACTCTGAATATGTTGTCGTTCTGGACCACCCTGGTTGGCTTTATTGTGATGGTGGCAGCGTTCTTCGTCGGAGGCCCCATTGGAGGTTGGACAGGATACGCGCCGCTGAGCTCAGCCGGAGTCGCAACGGGACCGGGGCAGGGATTAGGCGTTGATTTGTGGGTTACCAGTATCGCAATCTTTTGTATTGGATCATTGCTGGGAGCTCTCAACTTTATAACAACTACATTGAATATGCGAACACGCGGCATGTCGCTGATGCGCATGCCATTGACATGCTGGTCGTGGTTTACGACTGCAATTTTAGCGTTGTTATCATTTCCAGTTCTGCTCGGTGCGGGATTGCTGCTGTTGCTGGACAGAAACGCGGGAACCAGCTTCTTCACTCCCAGCATCTGGGTCACAGGAAACCTGCAACCGCACGAGGGCGGCTCGCCTATATTGTGGCAGCATCTTTTCTGGTTTTTTGGTCATCCGGAAGTTTACATTGCGATTCTGCCCGGTATGGGTTTGACGTCACAGGTACTTTCAACCTTCGCCAGAAAACCAGTCTTTGGCTATCGCGCGATGGCTTATGCGATTCTGGCAATTGGTCTGTTGGGATTCTTCGTGTGGGGTCATCACATGTTCATCAGCGGAATGAACCCTATGACGGGTTTGGTCTTCTCGCTGATCACGTTGACGATCGGTGTGCCATCGGCAATCAAGACCTTTAACTGGCTCGGTACGTTATGGGGCGGCAAGATTCGCTTCCAGATGCCCATGCTGTTTGCGCTTGGATTCGTCTCGTTGTTTGTATCGGGTGGTCTGGGCGGAATTTTCCTGGGTCAAACATCGATAGACCTGTTCCTTCACGATACGTATTTCGTCGTCGGCCACTTCCACTTGATCATGGGCGTTGCCGCCATCTTCGGTATCTTCGGCGCTACCTATTACTGGTTC
>DASRDY010000293.1:0-12147 GCA_035652355.1 Blastocatellia bacterium | reverse complement strand
CAGGTTCGGACCGCTGACGGACATTCCATCGTGCATTCCGCCGTCCTGCGATCCACTCTGTCCGCCGGATTGCGCCGTGGCCTGACCATTGTGATCAGCTGCCGGCGTAACATCCTTTTTGTCGCCCATGACATTCTTTGTGTCAGCAGATGCAGCTGTGGAAGTGTTGACGGCGACCGTTTTTGCCTGCTTATCTTCCAGTTCTTTAACTCGCGACTCCAATTCGTCGATTCGTTTTAATAGCAACTTTACAGTTTCCCGATCATCGCTAGTTGCCGGTCCGGCGTTTGGTCCCGACTGTTGTGCTGCGACCGATTGAACCGCTAATAAGATGAACAGAAAGGGGATGATTCGGATAATTTGATTTGTCTTTGTGGACACAAACCTCAACACTGGGGAAAGGGTTTTCCGATCCATATTTTCCTCTTTACGACTCAGATTCATCCATTCAGGACCATCAGCCCTGAAGGTCTGTATTTGTCTTGTTCAAGAATGATCCGCGCTACTTAAGAGTCTGGCTCGCGAGTAGAGCTAAACGAAATATTGGAATCCGTATCTTACAACGGTTATGGCGCGGACCAAAAACGAATAGAGAAAGAAATCACGGCAATCATCCTGGATTTTATAAAGAGATCGTGAAACTGTGTCAGCGCTTTTTCAGACCTTCTTTGACTTTCTTCGGAAGTTTCGCGAAAACCATTTCATAAGAGTGGCTGATTAGTTCCTTTAACTCCGATTTCGAAAGGGCGTCGGGTTTTTCGACGTAGACCCAGTGATATCTGGCGACGTATGGCGCGGGAATGATGCCTTCCAGCTCGATCAACTCAGTAAACTTTTCGGGAGTGCATTTGAACGAGACCTTTCCCTGAGGTGTGCCGTTCAGATCAGTGACAGCAAATATTTTCCCTCCTATTTTGAATAGAAGATCGCTGCCCCACTGAACCTGTTCGGTGGCATTCGGAAAAGAGAGGCAATATTTTCGCAGAGATTCAATGTCCATAACTATTTAGCCGGCCTTTTGCGCGACAAAAACGAAACGTGATAGTCGTCGCTCCGATGTTAACCGGTGCACGACCTGAAGGAATCGTTGAAGACCCTGGAATGTTTCCGTTCCTTCGATTTTCATCAGCTCGTCCTGGTGCGTCGTTCTCCCGTCATGCCAGCGCCTTGATACCAGAACAGCATTGTCGGTTACATCTTCGGAAATCTCAACATCAAAACCGGCCGATTTCATTAGGCGCTCGTCCTCGCCCGGCGCCGCAAAATCAAAATATCCGATCGAGCTGCGAATCGCTATCTCTTCCTTTGAAACCAGCCCTGTGATTATTGTCGGATCTGTATAGAGTATTCGTCCTGCTGGCTTTAAGACTCTGTGAAATTCTTTCAGAACTGACAAACGGTCAGGCAAATGAATTATCGCGTCGATACAGACTATCGCATCAAACAGGCTGTTGCCGAATGGCAATTGTTTGCTTACATCGGCCTGTTGAAACGCGACGCGATCTTGCAGTCCCTGCGACTTAACCAAACTGGTGGCGTTGCTTACGCCGCTTTCGTTTATATCAAGTCCGAGCACCGAACACCCTGTTGTTCGCGACATAAATAGAGCCGGACCGCCCGAGCCGCTGCAAATATCCAGGACATTTGACTGAGCGTGCAGGCGCAGATACTGAAAGAAACTGCGATATTCGTCCGCAGTCATCCAGCCGCTTTGGCCGATGTCTTCTCCATAGGTTTCAAGGCGAACTTGCTCAAGGACGTTCGTGCTAAAGTGACCGTAGGCATTTCCGTAAAGATCGACATTGCCGGTTGATGACATACAATTTTCCTCGGACACAATTTTCTTGATCCGCACTGTCTTGTCAACTAATCGTTATTGGCCGGACAGCCTTGCTTAAAAAAAAGAGCAAAAAAATAAAGGCCGCATTATAATGCCCGGCCGTGCCCAGGCTCACGCATCTCTCTTGCCAGATAAACTATTAACCGGATCGTTG
Source organism: Blastocatellia bacterium (assembly GCA_035652355.1). Lineage (GTDB taxonomy): Bacteria > Acidobacteriota > Blastocatellia > DASRDY01 > DASRDY01 > DASRDY01. The sequence goes on along the minus strand of DASRDY010000293.1, from coordinate 10,153 downwards.
ACGGAGGAATAAAGACGATGAAAAAGATAATCTTGCATTTCTGTTTGCTTTCCTGTGTTTTGTCCGTATTCGGCATCTGTTGTTTGGTGCAGTCGATGGACCTGAAAGATCAAACTTCGCAGGTGGACAAGTCCGCTCGTGTATTCCGAGAGATCATGGCAACTCCGGATAAATCGATTCCGCGCGATTTGCTGCGAAACGCCAAATGCGTAGCGGTCTTTCCGTCTGTCATTAAGGCTGGATTCATTGTCGGAGGCCGAGGTGGCCGTGGTGTCGTCAGTTGCAAAAGCTCTACCGGGTGGAGCGGACCGGTATTCCTCAACCTGAAAGGCGGTAGCGTCGGTTTGCAGATTGGAGCTCAGGCGACGGATTTCGTATTGCTATTTATGAACGATAAAGGAATCGATAGCCTCTTATCCGACAAATTCGAGCTGGGTGGCGATGCCAGTGTCGCCGCCGGTCCGGTCGGACGCCAGTCCGGAGCTTCGACCGACGTTAAGCTTCAATCAGAGATTCTTTCTTATTCGCGTAGCCGCGGACTGTTTGCCGGCCTGGAATTGAAAGGCGTCGTTATTTCACAGGACAAAGATGATAACAAGGGAGCATATGGCGACGATTTCGATGCAAAAGCCATTCTGCGTGCCAAACTGAAGGCTCCATTTGGTCTGCGAGCATTTTCGACAACGCTTGATCAATACACGCGATCCAGAACAAAATCAAAGAAGGGCTGATTCTAAAAGTCTGAGCCGAGTTCAGGGTACAAGCTTTAGCTTGCCTGTTTCCTAAACCGCCGCTGAAAAGTTGTACTCTGAACAAGGCTCAACCTGACTTCAAAGGCTCGTTCGGTAAAACGTTTCCGTCTCCCCGATAAACCGTCCCCAAAACATAATCGAATATCGGAAACGTAATATTGAAATTATAACGGTTCATCAGCCTGGGATTATGATGGACGATGTGATGCTGCCTTAATTTTTTGATGATCCAGAGTCGCCCAATGAACGTGTTCTCGTTCAAATGATAGGTGAAATGCAGGCATTCATATAAAAGGTAGTACGCCATCCCCACTCCGACAAACAGGAGCGCAGAGGTTCGAGAGAAAAAGTAATCCAGCACCCCTGCCGGTAGCAGAGCGGCAACAAAGAAAGCCAATAACATCCTGGGAGGAAACAAAATCATTTGAAAGTCATCGCTGCGTTCAAATGACATTGCTTCGTTCGTAAAAAATTTGTGATGAGACAGCGTATGCCGGTCAAACATGATGGAAATCGGCTTTATCGGGCGATGCATCGGATTTCGGTGGCTGAGGTACTCAACAAGGTTCGCGTATAAAAATGCTATCGGTATGACAGACAGTTGCAACCAGGAAGCCCCTCTCGCTCTCCAGAACGCATAAAAAATCACGCTTATTGCGGTTATGCCCGTAAACAATAAATGAGCAAAGCCGGAATAGTATCGGGAGAATGTGGCACGGCATGATGTACGGAATGCAGACACAGATTGCGGTACCATACTTGGAACCCCCAGTCTAGCAATACTGTCTTGTCAAAAATCGGTTTTAGAGCTCTCTACAGGCCACTCTAACCGCAGGAGAGAGATTTCAAGGTCTCACCTTAAAATAACAGTATGCAAATTGTTAAGATTATTGAACTACTTTGTTAGGTTGTCTTAGCGGTAACCGGGTGTTTACAGATGGCTGATCAATCAATTTGTATAATGTATGTTGGCCTCTGTGGAAAACTGGGGATAAAGCCGCAAGATTAGAAACAAATTAACTTAAGATAACGATTTTCTTAAAACCTTTTGACTGCCTCGAGCGTCTAAGCCATTGGAGGTTCGGGCCTCGCATTCGTCATCAGGGCTTGACATCGAAAGAAATCAATTGAAAAAGTAGACAAATAGTGTCTCTGATCCGCACAGAGAATTATCGGCTAATTTTCAATCAGTGTGGGTTATTATCTCTCGGAAAGTGCGCCCGGCTATCTCTGCATTATGGTCATTGTAAGGAGATGTTTTGAGTACTGCGGCTTTTTTGGTAGTAAATTCAGTTATTTCAGTGATTGCGAGGACAAACATCTATGCGCTCTATACCGACCCTGGATCTGGTGCACTGCTTTGGCAGTTGTTGCTTGCCAGTATAGTAGGCTGCCTGTTTTATGTCCGGCGAGCTAAGGTCTGGTTTATATCGAAAACCGGCAGGGGGCAGCGAAAGCGATTGGATACCAACCAGGCGGAATACGCCGCAACAACCGAACAATCGAAAAACAACAAATAGCGATTGCCGCCAGCGAACTTCGCGCGTGGTAAAGTCGCTAGCTTCGGGGCGTTTCAATCTTGGTGTCTGATGTGCGCAAGCAGTAAACCCGGATTTGCCGAGGCCTCCTTTCGTGATCCGTCAGGCCGGTTAGTAAGACTTGGCGATCGAATCATTCGGATTGTCGGCAAGGAAGGTATTTTTGACCTCAAAGCGTTCCTTTCATCTTCCACGGCCAGCAAATTTCTGAATTCCAAAAACCTGGTCGGAACAACTTTCATCAGCGATGCAGAAGTAATCGAGATGGTTAGGCAGAATTTGCCAACCGTCTCAGATCAAAGTTCATTTGTTGAACATGAAAGAATTCCGTTCCAAAGCTTTCCTTACGAATGGCCGGCGGAGATGCTGTACAAAGCCGGATCCTTAACCCTGGATCTGTCGGAAAGCCTTCTGGCAGAAGGGTTAGGTTTAAAGGACGCCACGCCTTACAACGTTCTCTATCGGGGCTCGACTCCTGTCTTTATCGATCTGCTCTCTTTCGAGAAACGATCTGCAGGAAACCCCACCTGGTTGCCCTCCGCGCAGTTCCAGCGAACTTTTCTCTTACCGTTACTGGTCAACAAGTACTTTTCAATTCCGCTGGATCAGATATTTATGACCAGCCGGGACGGCCTGGAGCCTGAATCGGTTTATAACCTCAGCGGAACAGCGCGCAGGCTTTTACCGCCATTTCTGTCGATGGTTTCCATTCCGACGTGGCTGGGAAAATCAGCAACTTCTAAACCGACAGATCAGTCGCAGACAATTTATCAAGAGAAATCCTCCGCCGATCCAGAGAAAACAAAGTTCATTCTTCAAAGCCTTTTCAGGCGATTGCGTCGCAGCCTGGAAAAAGTCGCGCCTGATCCGGACCGTAAATCGACCTGGTCCGGTTATATGTTGCCGAACGCCAGTTTCTCTGACTCATATTTTGCTGCAAAGAACGCCTACATGTCAGAGGTGATTCAGGAATTTAAGATTCAAAAAGTCCTCGACGTTGGATGCAACACAGGGCATTTCAGCTTTATGGCCGCCAAAGCTGGCGCGAGTGTCGTCGCTATCGATTATGATCCGGTCGTAATTGGGAAGGTGTGGCGACAGGCGGAAAGTGAAAAACTGAACATTCTGCCGCTTGTGGTGAATTTATCGCGACCGACTCCCAGCACCGGATGGCGGAATAGTGAATGTCCGGCGTTTCTTGATCGAGCGCGTGGTTCTTTCGACGCAGTCTTTATGCTGGCGGTCATTCATCACATGCTGGTTAGCGAACGGATACCGCTGGATGAAATCATCGATCTCGCGTCTGAGTTAACTACCGACTTGCTTGTCATCGAATTCGTTCCCAACGATGATCCTCTGTTTAGAGTACTAACGCGCGGACGCGAACATCTGCATACCGACTTTACAAAGGAGTCGTTCGAGGCCAGTTTAAATCGGAAATTCGATATTGTTAGATCACAACGTTTGGCTGAGACCGGGCGAGTTATTTATGTATTACGGAAAAAGGCCTAACACATGTGCCCTTGACGGTTGAGTGTGCCAGCCAGATCCTCGAGCGAAATCTTCCCGACCTGCGCAAGCTGTTTAGCGAATGATTCGTTTGCCAGGTCTTTAGAGTTGAGTCTAACCATATAATCGCGAGCAACTTTGTAGCTTTCAGTGTTCACATCGACAGGTCGTTGACGGCCGCGGCCGGTAACGGGGTCGATGATTTCAGTGAGCGGCACAGGCAGGAAATCTCCTCCTTGAACCGTAATCAACGACTGCGAACCGCCAGACAGCAGATAGTTAACGGCGGCGTAGCCAAGATCGCGCGCATATTCTGAATCAAAAGGATTGGGCGGCGCGCACCTCAGTTCATAACCGATGGTTTTGTCTACGATGGTAATTTTAATGCCGCGTTTTTCAAATCGAGACTGAACATCGCTTTTGATCTTCCGACCCAGATCAATCTCAGTCACTCGGATGTTGCCCTGCGCGTCGCGATCCACTGTTTGCAATTCAGAGACTTCGGACGGACTTAGATGTTCTGAAAGGGCCTCCGCCAGCAGAACTACTCCATACGATTTACCCAGTGCCAGGCGCTTAATGATCGTTCCTTCGACCACATCCGCGACGTCGTCAAGACAGATCGGATTCTGTGGGAACTCTTCGGGAATTATCGTGCAGGTTGCGCTGGCGGCTTTACCGATCCCAAGTGTTAAATGTCCTGTCGGCCTGCCCATAATTACGCCAAAATACCACCGTCCAGTGGTTTTAGCGTCCACCATCAGATTCTGTACCAGCTCGACTCCCACTTCGCGTGCAGTTTCATAACCGAGTGTCGGCACCGGCAACGGCATCCAAAGATCGTTGTCCACCGTCTTTGGGATCAGAACGACTTTGATCTCTCCTTTAGATGCTTCTTCGATTGCTACCGCGCTTCTGACCAGGTCATCGCCGCCAATGGCGATAAGCGCATCGATGTTGAGCTTTCGCAAAGCTCGCACTGCGTTTTGCAGACTTTCATTATTCGAGCTGACATCGAAACGGGAAGTGCCAAGGATAGATCCCCCATCCATGTGAATGTTTGAAACTTCGTTTGCCGATAGCCGGTGTTGCTCGTCAGTAAACCGTTGCGATATCCATTCAAAGCCGTCGTGGATCCCTATGACAGAGCAGCCACGATTAATCGCCTCAGTTGCAGCAGCGGCTATGACACCGTTTATTCCCGGAGCCGGTCCTCCACCGACCAGAACACCGATTTGCTTTATCGACATAAGACCTCAACAAAAAGGCAATGCGTATCGTTATCGCGCGTTGGTAACCAGGCGCTCGAACCTGTTCCGAAATTCAGTGACCGACAAATGACCGGCCTCCGCCAGAGCCTCAACCCATTGTGGTCGGGTAAAATCATCGGATCTGAGGCGGACCATGTATTCTCGGGCTACTTTGTATCCGTTGCTTTCGGCGTCGACCAGCCGCACTCGGGTCTTGCCGCTGCTCGGCTCAATCATGTCGCGGAAGTACATCGGAACCAGTTTGCCGCCCTCTATCGTTACCATCGCGCCCGTGCCGCCGCTGAGCAGAAATCGAATCGCGCCGTAACCCAGATCGCGGCAATAGGCCGCATCGAACGGTATAGGATCGGCGCAGCGCAGTTCGTATCCAATGTTTTTGTTGGTGATAGTTATTCTTAATCCGCGCTTGCCGAGCCTGGATTGAACCTCGGATTTCACCATGCGTCCAAGATCGATCTCCGCAAATCGGATATGGCCGTGCTCGTCGCGTTCGACCTCTTCCAGTCCGGATATTTCTTCAGGATCGATTTTTTCGATCAGGCCTTCGGCAAGCACCGCGACGCCGTATGATTGGCCATTTGCTCGGCGCTTTATTATCGAGCCTTCGATGATATCGCAGATATCGGAAAATCTTATTTGAGCCTGCGGGAACTCTTCGCCTATCAAGGTCAAAGTGGCGCCCGCGGCCTTGCCGATACCAAGAGCAAGATGTCCCGCCTTTCGGCCCATCGCTACTATCACGTACCATCGCCGAGTCGATTTGGCATCCTCCATCAGGTTTTGAACCAGTTTGACCCCGACAGCTCGCGCAGTCTGGAAACCAAACGTCGGAATATGTGGAGGCAGCGGCAGGTCGTTGTCGATTGTTTTGGGAACGTGAACCGTCCTTATCGCTCCGCCTGAACGTTCAGCCACATAGCTCGAAGAGAGGGCCGTGTCGTCGCCGCCAATCGTTACCAAGTGATTTATTCCGGCCGATTGCAATGTGCCGATAACCGAATTCATCGCCTTCTCTGACTTTGTCGGATTTTCGCGCGCCGTGCCCAGAACCGATCCGCCTTCCAGGTGAATTCTGGAAACATCGTCAATGGTCAGGGGGCGAATCTTTGACTGGTCCTCGCGAACCAACCATTTAAACCCGTCCTGGACACCGAATACATTAAAGCCTTCGTTAATAGCTTCAATGGTTGCCGCGGAAATGACGGAATTGATGCCCGGTGCAGGTCCACCGCCAACGAGAATAGCCAAGTTTCGCTCTTCGTGCGCCATAATGGTACTTATATCACTTCTGCTTTTTTCTGGGGAATAGAAACCGAGGATTCAGACAGCCAGAGCGACTATTGAATGCGATGTGAAGCAGGACCGACGTGAATATGCGCTCCCGTAGCCGAACCAGGAACGGCATGGCGAAACGCGATAAACGGTATACCTCGCTGTCGCAAGTACTCCATCAAAGCCTGACCTTCGGGACTGTCGGGTTGCACTGCAACGTCTACTCGATTGCTATGATCGAATCCCATCTTTTCGTGAGTGGCCGTTTGACCAAAAGCGCTGATCGGCAGTGGTCTTCCAAACTTCTGCTGGAAGAATGCCTGCAGTTCGGCAGTCTGGCTGATCATCCATGTGCTGGCGCCGTTGTAGCGAATCAAAGCGGCGGTCGACTGGTAGGTTCCGACCTTTGGCGGAGGCAGCAACAATAACTGTTTGCTGGCCTCGGCTTCTTCGATCAGGTTATCTGCCGATGCCAGTTCTTTTTTCTGAGCATCCACTTTGGCCTGCGCTGCTGTTAGCTCCGATTGACTGTTCTCGTATTCCTTTTTCGAAATCAGTCCGTCGTCCAGCAGCTTTTTCAACCTATCGACTTTTTCGTTTGCGTGTTTGACATCGTCTTCAAGAAAAGTCAGATAATGTTCAACGCTGACTTTATATTCCTTTGTCGCTTCGATCACTTTGTCCTTGGCGTCCAAGGCATTCTGCGTCGTTGCATCGGGTTTAGTCTGTGTAGCGGTGCTGGGTTTCGATTTCTTTTTGGATTTGCTGGATTGCGCTTGAACTGAAAACGTCAGAGCAGTCAACAGGAGAAAAGTTGTTAAAGTCTTAACGAGCACCAGGGACTCTCTAACTAACGAAACGTAATATAAAACCCAATCAATAATTATAGCGCACGAAACCAGAGCGTGAAGGGATTGATTAGATTACATTGATACCAACTCTATGATAACCCGCTGACCCGTCAGGAAATGGCGGGGCATTTCGCAATTCCTGCATAGCACCTGAGCCGTCAGTCGCGCGCACGACAATGTTGTAACTGCCTGCTGATGGTGGTGACCATTGTTTTTCCCATAACACCCATGTGAACTGAGACAAGCCAGGTTTGAGTTCTGCCGCTTCCCAGTTTTTGCCGCTGTCAGTTGAGACTTCGACTTTGCTGATGCCGCGATCACCAGCAAAGGAAACACCTGCGATAGTAATGTTTCCGAGTTTGGCTTTGCCGTCCGGAATATCGATCCGGGACATAGTTCTATATATTGCCTGATCATTCCATCCCCGAACCTGCCAGTACCCTTTGAAATCGTAACTGACTGCGGTGAGGCGAGTAATCCATTTAACGTTCTTCATCCCGTAAATACCCGGAACCAGAAGTCGAACAGGGAAGCCGTGTTCCGCCGTAAGCGGCGCGGAATTCATCTCGTATACCAGGATCGTTCCGTCGGCCATCGCGCGATCCAGGGGAATGCTGTCGGTGTAGTCGTCGACGGCTCGCAGGGAAATATCGACCACGCCCGGTTTTAACTGCGCCTTCTCAAGCAAATCGCGCAATCGAACACCCTTCCACTTTGCATTACCAATCAAGTTGCCGCCGACTTCATTGCTGATGCACATCAACGTTGCGTATTCCTCAACCGCCGGCAAACTCTTTAACTCTTCGAATGAGAGTGAAAGCGGATGTTCAACCATCCCTCCTATCTCCAGTCGCCATCGCTTTACGTCGACATCGGGATCAAAAGAGTTCTTTGAAACTTTATAGAAATCACGGGTCGGAGTGATTTCCATGGACAGCCCGGTTATATCCGGAAAGACGCCAGAACCTGACCTAACTTTGCCACCATAGGCAGTGCGGATCGATTCGATGACAGGCCTCAAAATATCGTAGGCGGCTGCTGCGATAACTACCGCCATCACACCACGAAGAGCGTTTCGCCGATTAAGAAATCGTTCTCCTCTTTCAGCAAAATCAGATTTCGCCGAAAAAGCGGAACGCAACCGAACTAGTGCTGTGCCATATATTAGGTGATAGACCAACAGGGAAGCACTTGAGATGAATGCCCCATTCCAAAGATCTCTGCCGAATAACCCGCCGCCAAAAAGCGGAATTACTGCAATCGTAATCGACCAGATCACCGCGCCATAAGAGATACCAGCAATCCAGCCGGTTTCTCTGCCGCGCATTTGTTTGAGAAAGGCTGTTCCGGCAAACGTTATGATCGCTAAATAGAAAATCGCGCAAGCAATAAAACCGAGATGCTTGGCGAACGCGCCAAACATCGTAACCACAGCCTCGACTATCGAGCCCGGCGTTATCGCAAAGACCCAATCGGCCATTATGTCCGGCAACAGCGGTAGATGGAAAGTGAACCGTCCGATGAGCATCAGAGCCAGCAGCAATGCTGCGCTGAGAAATCCCGCCTGAATATCAAGCTCTCGCTCAGATGGCGGCGTGCGAACTCCGCCGCTAAGATTTAGGTTGATATAACTCATCACGTGGCATGATAGCCACGCCAGGGTTTCTGTGAAGGGTCGCAGGGAATAGATTATTATTTAGGATCTCGCACGAGTCGGGATCAACGTCATCATTCAACCTCCCGCCAGGAAAGACATACAGGAAGCCCGTAGATGGTTATCGAAACGCTCACGCGAGAAAGCGACTGTATGTATTTGAATTGATGCAGGCACTAGAGAGTCTCGAAAGTTTTCCGTTAAGATGCTCATTGGCCCCTGAAGACCCGGAATTCAAATATGAGATTCGTCAATTTATATTTCAGCAATACCGAATTCTTTTTACAACCAGAGATCGACCGTCCGAATCCTTCACGTTGTACACAGGTCTGGAAAGCCGTTAAAAAGGAAAAAGCGAAACAAGGAATAACTAAGGAATAATTAAGGATTCTTTTGTACCTTCAAATTACACCGCGCCTTGACACTGACTGAACGCGGCGTTTAGAATCAAAAAGGTCTTCATCTTTTGATTTCAAGCATAAGCCAATGACTCAACCTCTATTTCTGTTTCAGGCTAACCCGGCTGACGAGACGGCGATCACCGCTTATATACCGATACTGCTGTTCCTGATTATCGCGATTGGCATACCGGTCGTCGCGCTCGGTGTTGCCCGTTTTTTGCGCAGGCGAGTGTTTCATCGTGAAAAACTGATGCCCTATGAATGCGGCATCGATCCGATTCGTGACGCCAAAGACCGCATCTCGATTCGCTATTATGTCATCGCAATGCTCTTTCTGGTCTTCGACGTCGAGACCATATTCCTGTTCCCGTGGGCTGTAATCTACGACCAGCTCGCGGTGTTCGGTCTGATCGAGATGCTTGTTTTCATTGGTATACTAGTGGTTGGATATTATTGGGCGTGGCGCAAAGGCGCGCTCGAATGGGTCTAGTTTTATATACGTAGCAGATAAGGAATACTATGTCCGAAGGCAGCGGCGGTATAATCACCACCTCTATTGATTGGGTATTTAACTGGGCGCGCAAATCCGCAATATGGCCCATGACTTTTGGTCTGGCTTGTTGCGCAATCGAGATGATGGCGACTGGCGCGTCGCGTTTCGATCTGGACCGCTTCGGCGCGGGTGTGTTCCGCCCCAGTCCGCGGCAATCCGATTTAATGATCGTCGCCGGAACCGTTACCCTGAAAATGGCTCCGGTTGTGCGGCGCGTTTACGACCAAATGCCAGAACCCAAATGGGTGATTTCGATGGGGTCGTGCTCTAACGTCGGTGGACCATTCAACACTTATTCGACATTGCAGGGCGTTGATCGTATAGTTCCCGTGGACGTGTATATCCCCGGGTG
>DASRDY010000292.1:0-16941 GCA_035652355.1 Blastocatellia bacterium | reverse complement strand
ATCATTTCGGCTTTAGGTGAAGATAGCGATGGCGCCATCTGGATCGGAGCATATAGCGGAATGACTCGCTTTAAAGATGGAAAGTTCACAAGTTTTTCCCAGTGGTTGGAGCCGGGTATCCATCATGTTTCTGCGATTATGCAAGATCGAGAAGGAGCATTATGGGTTGGCTCAAACAATGGTCTGTTGAGGATGAAGGATGGTGTTCGTACGTTTTTCACAACAAAAGATGGTCTGGCTGGAGATGACGTACGAGCGATTATTCAGGATCATAACGGCGTAATCTGGGCAGGAAGTTATGGAGGTCTGGAAGTTTTTGAAAATGGCAGTTGGCGAGCATTTACTAAAAAGGACGGATTGATGGGTGAAAAGATCCGTTCACTCTACGAAGACAAAGACGGTGTATTGTGGGTCGGCACCTATGACGGCGGCATCAGTCGCGTCAAAAACGGCAAGATAGTCAGCGTATCGCAGAAGGACGGACTTTACAGCAACGGGGCGTTCCAAATGCTCGAGGACGATCGCGGCTTTTTCTGGTTGAGCTGCAATACTGGCATTTACCGAGTCAGTAAGCAGCAACTAAACGATTTTGCCGATGGAAAAATCAAGGTTGTTTTTTCAGTCGCGTATGGCAAGGACGATGGGCTTGTTAATAACGAATGTAATGGTGGTACACAACCATCAGGAGTTAGACTGCGCGATGGTCAGTTATGGTTTCCTACGCAGGGTGGCATAGCCGTAATCGATCCGGATCAAGTTTCGTTCAACCCGACCCCGCCGCCGGTTGCGATTGAAAACTGTTTGCTGGACAGGGAAGCGACAGATTGTCAGCAAAATCTGAAGATACAACCCGATCAGCAAAACCTCGAAATCAGTTATGCCGGACTCAGCTTTATTAAATCGGAGCAGGTCAGATTTAAATACAAACTGGTTGGTTTGGACAGTGACTGGGTCGATGCGGGTACGCGACGCACAGCTTACTATTCGCACTTGCCGCCTGGCGATTATACGTTCACCGTTATTGCCGCTAACAGCGACGGAGTGTGGAACACGACAGGCCAAAGCATACATATAATCGTTATCCCGGCGTTCTGGCGAACGTGGTGGTTTATTTCTCTATCGATAATTGCAATCGGCGCTGCAGGCCTGTTTTTATATAGACAAAGGGTACGGCAACTGGAAAAGAGAAGCGCTTTGCAGGCCGCCTTCTCAAGACAATTGATAGAATCGCAGGAAAACGAGCGCATGCGCATTGCATCTGAGCTGCACGATGGACTTGGACAGAATTTGCTGGTGATTAAGAATCGCGCGTTGCTCGGGCTGGCGGAACCCGCCGATGGCGCAGCGGCACAGAAGCAGCTAGGCGAAATCTCGGCAATGGCGTCGCAGTCAATCAGTGAAGTCCGAACAATCGCCAGAAACCTGCGACCGTATCAATTGGATCGTCTTGGGCTGACAATGGCAATTGAATCGATCGTCAACGGGATATCAACATCGTCGAATCTGGTTCTGAGCTCGGAAATAGATTCGATAGACAACATGTTGCCATCAGAAGCCGAAATTAATCTTTATCGAATAGTCCAGGAAGCGGTTAACAACATTGTCCGGCATTCCGGTGCGACTAAAGCTAAAATCATCATTAAACGAAGAGTTGAGTCAATCGATGTTCGAATTGAAGACAATGGAAAAGGGTTTAACGTTCAGGACAAGATGCTGACAGGCATGGGCCTGTTAAGCTTGTCTGAAAGAGCGCGGATACTTGGCGCAAAGATCGCCCTGGAATCCGCGCCGGGACAGGGAACGACCATAGATCTCAGAATAGATTTACCAGAGAACTCGGGCAACGGCCATTATGAAAAGCGATGACCAGTTGATACGTGTCGTTATTGCCGATGATCACCCTATCTTTCGACAGGGACTGAGACAGGTTATCGAAACCGTCCGTGAGATCGAAGTAATCGGCGAGGCAAGCAACGGCGACGAGGTATTGGAGGTTTTGCGCTCGATGGGTCCTGACGTTGTTGTGCTGGATATTGGCATGCCAAAGAAGAATGGTTTCGCGGTAGCCAGGGAGATTCGAGAAAACGGAATTCGCGTTCAATCAATCTTTCTGACAATGTACGACGAGGAGGACGCTTTTAACCGCGCAATGGACCTGGGCGTAAAAGGTTACATTCTGAAAGACAGCGCGGTCACGGATATTGTTGCCGGAATAAAGGCTGTGGCAGCAGGTGAGCACTTCATCACGCCGTCACTTTCGTCATTTCTTATAAATCGAGCGAATCGCGCCAGCGTTCTGCGTGATCAGAAAATCGGACTGGGGCTTCTAACTGAAGCTGAGCGCAGGATACTGAAATTGATCGCCGACCAGAAAACGAGTAAACAGATCGCGGCCGAGCTTTTCATCAGTCCACGCACTGTTGACAATCACCGTGCGAACATTTGCGACAAACTGCAAATCCACGGCAGCAACGCCCTTTTGAAATTTGCATTAGAGCATAAATCCGAGCTATAGCGGGACACGCATTATTTGATCGCATTTGGAAAGAACTGCTCTTCGAGAAACGCTATTGTCGCACGCGTGTAAACAAAACTTAACGCTACTTCCAATTAATAATAAAACCGGAACCCGATAAGTGGTACTACTTACTAATTTAAGTGCCAGCGCTTACTAAAATAGTTGGGTAGCGCTTATTCACTTTATGCGGACATTGTTGCATTCTTCTCTCCGTCGCGACAAAGTATCAATATCATCACGAGGAGAATGAATATGAAACCGCAGCAAAGTATCGACACCCAGAGATTTGTGGAGGCGCTTCAGGCAGGTGTGTCTAATATTTCTGACATAACCTGTCAGTTCGGCTTGTTCCAGATTTCAACCAATTTGACGCAGGTAAACAGCGTCAACCAGACCATTTTCTATGCGCTCTTGCCCAACGTCCCTGGTTTTACATTCCAGGGACAGACGCAGGGGCAAACTAATGGCAATGGCCAGGTACAGCTGACCGCAGAGATTTACTTCATGGGAAACCAGCAAGGCAGCATAACCGTGTCCATTGAATCCGACCCGAGCGCTTATCAATCCAGAGCAACTATCAGCGGTGTACATCTGGGTCAACCGATCAAATACGATGGCGTGATAGCCGATTGGAACCACCAGTAACGATGATTTCTATTCGTTAACTAATCTGATGATTGATCTGGCGAAATTTCCGCGGAAATACGGATATGAGGATTTCAGAACCTGGATGTATTGGCCCAAAGCCTAATCATTAATTGAATCAGGTTATTTGATCGCGGAAAATTGCCCGAAAGACAAATGGTTAACAGACGGGGGAGAAGCGCGTTTGGCACGCCACCCCCGTCATGCTCACTCGGTCAATTTTTGAGCCTCAAAGGTTCGCGTTTTCTCCATACTCGGCATCCGTCAACAACACCTAGCGAAAATAAGTAGTCCTACCTATATAGATCGTGAGAGAGCACCTATTCACTCCTGACAAGTCTTATCGCATTCTTTCGCCTATCAATTAACCCAGTTAAATCCGGTGAATTTTGAAAACAATATTGATTGTCGAAGACAACGATCATATCCGCAGATTGATTTCCAGTTTGGTGAGCGATCTTGCTGACACTGTCGTCGAATGCAGCGACGGCGCCGAGGCATTGGAAGCATACATGAAATATCAGCCCGAATGGGTTTTGATGGATCTGAAGATGAAACTCGTCGACGGCATTGCAGCCACCGAACAGATTAAATCCAATTATTCAGACGCGAAAATCATGATCGTTACCGATTACGACGACGCGAATTTGCGAGAGACGGCGTTGCGCGCGGGCGCTCGGGAATACGTGGTCAAGGAAGATCTGCTGGCGCTGCGCCTGATTCTGCAGGGAAAAGAGATTGTATAGCGACCGAAATCTCTTGTGGAATCCGGACGGGCTCGCTGCATTGATTGAAACTAAGAGGAGGAACACCATGGATCGACGCCTTGTTTCTCGGAAATCAGACCGCAAATCTCTTTATACGCACGCGATCTTTATGGGCATCCTGGTGTGTGCTTTCTCCTGCCCGGCGGCTCGTCTGACGATTGCAAGTGAAACGAACGCGCTGTCGACGACTCCCGGCAAAATCAATGCGCTGCCAATGACCGGCGGGATGATTAGTAATATTAGCGGCCCAACCGGCATTACACCGTTCCTCGATTGCGTCAGTTTCGATGCCGCGGACAATACCCTAACCGCAATCTTTGGGTACGTCAGTGCCAACACCGGCAACGTACAAGTTCCAGTTGGAACTAACAACTTTTTTGCCCCTTCTCCCATAGGAAGGGGGCAAACTACCACTTTCTTTCCGGGCATGAATCACGAGGCTTTCGAGATCGCATTTCCTCTCGACTCAACATCCAGCATAACCTGGACTTTGCTCGGACAGTCAGTTACTGCATCAAACGACCCTTCGCTTTATTGCTCTCCTTCAACGAGCTTCACCTATCAAGGCCGTTTGACCGACAGCGGCAAATCGGCTAACGGCACTTATGATTTGCAGTTCACGCTCTACGATGACTTGACCGCTGGTCATCAGCAAGGATCGCCAAGCGTTATAACCAAACCTGGTGTGAACGTGACGAACGGCATCTTCACCGTCCAGTTGGACTTCGGTAACAAAGTGGTTTCGGGGTTATTTCTCGAGATCGGTGCGAAGCATCCGGCCGACGCGAGCTTCACCATTCTCTCTCCGCGACAGGCGATCAATGCGGTGCCTTTCGCCACTCGCAGCGGACTGGCTGATTCTGTGGTGTCTATCAGCGGACAGAGTCCCGACAACGTGGCTCTGGCAACAACGATGGTGCTCAACGGAAATGTTCCCAGCGGCAGCAGCAACTATATTCAGAACACGACCACGCAGCAGGCCGGCAGCAACTTCAATATCTCTGGAAGCGGGACTGTAGGCGGCAATCTTACGGTCACAGGGGCCTTGAACGCGACCTTGCCCGCAGGCAGTGGGAATTATATTCAGAATTCGACAACGCAACAGATCAACTCGAATTTCAATATCAGTGGCAATGGAACTGTCGGAGGCACGCTTTCGGCCGGCAACATCAGCGGCGATGGATCGGGGCTGAGCAATGTACCTGGAACGTTACGCTGGCAAGTGGTGACAGGCACTACACAGCAGGCGCTGCCTAATAATGGATACGTGGCGAACAACGCCAGCCAGGTGACGATTACGCTTCCGGCAAATCCCAATCTTGGGGATGTCGTTCGGGTATCCGGATTGGGCAGTGGTGGCTGGAAGATAGCCCAGAATGCCGGCCAGTCTGTTCTCGGGTCAAGCCTCAATTTATATGGCATTAATTGGACGCCGCACGACAGCAATCGAAGCTGGTTTTCAGTCGCGTCCTCAGCCGATGGCAGCGAACTGGTAGCGGCAGTTTTCGGCGGACAAATTTACACGTCAACTGATTCCGGAGTTACCTGGACTCCAAGAGATAGCACCAGAAACTGGGAATCAGTCGCGTCCTCAGCCGATGGCAGCAAACTAGTAGCGGTGGTTTTCGGCGGACAGATCTATACCTCAACTGATTCCGGAGCAACCTGGACACCGAGAGATAGCAACAGAAGTTGGCAATCAGTCGCCTCCTCAGCAGACGGCAGCAAACTGGTAGCGGTGGTTTTTAACGGACAGGTTTACACCTCAATCGATTCCGGAGTAACTTGGACGCCAAGAGATAGCACCAGAGGCTGGTTTTCGGTCGCGTCCTCAGCCGATGGCAGCAAACTCGTCGCAGCAGTCAACGGCAGACAGATTTATACCTCAACCGATTCTGGAGCTACATGGACGCCAAGAGACAGTAATCGAAACTGGTTTGGAGTTGCGTCTTCAGCAGATGGCGGCAAACTGGTCGCAGTTGCCGATGGCGGTCAGATTTACACCTCAACCGATTCCGGAGCTACCTGGACACCAAGAGATAGCACCCGAAACTGGAGTTCAGTCGCCTCCTCAGCCGATGGCAGCAAACTGGTCGCAGTAGTCGATGGCGGACAGATTTACACCTCAACCGATTCCGGAATTACATGGACTCCCAGAGATAGCACCAGAAACTGGATTTCAGTCGCGTCCTCAGCCGATGGCAGCAAACTGGTCGCGGCGGTCCAATCTGGACAGCTTTACACATCCGCTCTAACCGCGGCTTCAACAACTACACCTGGCGCTGGCGGCTATTTGGTGGGTGGGCAGTTCTCATCCATTGAGCTGCAATACATCGGCAACGGTCAATTTATGGTGATCAGTCACGAAGGAACAATTGTCGGTTTTTGATCAGAAGAGAGAAAAATATGTCAGCAAAGATGCTCTTGAATTACCCGACTCAGGATTCAACGCGCGAATCCATTTACACACGCGCGATCCTGCTGGGCTTGCTCGCAGGTGCTTTGTGCTTTATGACGGTGCGGCCCACAATCGCAGCCGAGACCAGAGTGGTGTCAAGGGCTTCCGGCAAAATCAATGCGCTGCCAATTACCGCCGGCCACCACCCTAATGCTGGTCTCCCAACCGGCGTTACTCCGTTTCTTGATTGCGTCAGCATCATTTACGATAACGCCAATCAGGGTTTCTTAACCGCCATCTTTGGGTATGTCAGTGCCAACACCGCCAACGTCAATATTCCAATTGGCGCTAACAACTTTTTTTCCCCTAACCCCTTAGATGAAGGTCAACCTGTTGTTTTCTTCCCAGGCGTAAATCACAATGTTTTCCAGGTCTTTTTTGGGTTGTCTCAGAGTACGAGCATTACGTGGAATTTGCTTGGCCAGACAGTTACTGCATCAAACGATCCAGCGCTCTACTGCTCTCCTTCGCCGACTTTCACCTATCAAGGGCGTTTGACGGATGGCAGTAAAGTGGCCAACGGAACTTATGATTTGCAGTTCACGCTTTATGATCAACTGATAGAAGGCAGCCAGCACGGTTCGCTAACCAAATCGGGTGTTACGGTGACGGGCGGCATCTTCACCACTCAGTTGGATTTCGGCAATACCGCGATTCCTGGCTTGTATCTTGAAATCGGGGCGAAGCGTTCAGGCGATACCACGTTTACGACCCTTACTCCGCGCCAGCCGATCTATGCCGCGCCGTTCGCCACTCGCAGCGTGCTGGCCGATTCGGTTGTATCCATTAGTGGACAGAGTCCCGACAAAGTGGCCCTGGCGACGACGATGGTGCTCAGCGGAAATCTTCCCAGCGGCAGTGGCAACTATGTACAGAACACGACCACACGGCAGGCCGGTAGCAACTTCAATATTTCTGGCAATGGAACCATTGGTGGAAACCTCACGGTTACAGGGACATTGAATGCCGCTTTGCCTGCGGGCAGCGCAAATTACATCCAGAATACAACTTCGCAACAAGCCGGCAGCAATTTCAATGTCTCTGGTAATGGTACGGTAGGCGGAACTCTTAGCGGAAACGTGGTCAGCGCAACGACCAGCATTGGAATCGGAACGACTGCCCCAAACTTCAAACTTCACATTGTGGATTCCAATTTTCCAACTATGAGAATCGATGGTTCGCACCCAAGTGGCACCTGGCTGCAACTGAACAATACAGCAACAGGCGGACACACCTGGTCGATTCTTTCCAGCGCTTCCGGAAATTCTGAGGGCGCAGGAAACCTGGTCATTGCCGATTCGACCGGCGGAGGAAAAGTCGTCATGGACGTTCCTCTGCAAGTTCTCAGTTGCACCGGCTGCACCACCGTTACCAGCGACCGCTACGCCAAGTCAAACATAACCCCAGTCAACAGTCGAAGTGTTCTGGAAAAACTGGTCGGCATTCCTATCCAGACCTGGAATTACAAAGATGATAAAGCTGGTGTCCGTCACATCGGACCGATGGCACAGGATTTCTTTGCTGCATTTGGTCTTGGTTCGGACGACAAACATATCAACTTGCTTGACGAAGGCGGCGTAGCCCTGGCCGCAATACAGGAGCTCTATCGCGCGAATCAGGCGAAAGATAAACAGATCGACGATTTGACAAAGAGAGTTGCAGAACTGGAAAAGGCTATCGAAAAACTAACCAATCGAAAGTGATCATTAAGGAGTGAATGGTGAGATCCACGGCAATCATAGTCGTTTTTATCGTAGGAAGTCTCAGCTTCAGCGCGGCTGTGCAGGCACAGACAACGGCGTTCACATATCAAGGACGTCTGACCAGTAACGCAAGCGCCGCGACGGGGAGCTATGACTTTGCGTTTACCTTGTTCGATGCTCTAACCGGAGGAAATCAGATTGCCACGGTGTCTAAAACCGGAGTCACTGTAACCAACGGTCTGTTTGCCGTCACTCTGGATTTTGGAGCAGGAGCATTTCCAGGAGCAAACCGTTTTCTTGAAATCAGCGCGAAGAAAAGTACCGATTCAACATTTACAACTTTGACGCCGCGTCAGCAGATCGATCCGAGTCCCTACGCGATCAGGTCGCAGAGCGCGGCCAATGCAGACACCGCGGCAAACGCTACGCAACTGGGCGGAGTGGACGCTTCGCAATATGTAACTACAACAAATGGTCCAGGCAACTTCGTTCAGAATCAGAGTGTGTCGCCTCAATCAGCAAGCTTCAACATTTCGGGCAACGGCTCTATTGGCGGAAACCTGACAGTAACGGGAACACTGAATGCAACGTTGCCTGCGGGCAGCGCCAACTATATTCAAAATACAACCACGCAGCAGACCAGTAGTAACTTCAACATCTCCGGCAATGGGACTGCAGGTGGAACACTGACTGGAGGCACAGTGTCCGCGACCTCTCAGTTCAATATTGGATCAAATCGCATTTTTCACCTTGGTGATAGAAGCACATTTGTGGGAGTGGGCACGGGTAACGCAATCACCACTGGCAACCTTAACACATTCCTGGGTTTTAATGCAGGACTGCAAACCTCTGATGGAGCAGGCAATACTTTTCTCGGATTTCAGACGGGGAAAAACAATACTGACGGATCTGAAAATGTATATGTGGGAAATGGCGCAGGCACGTCCGGTAATGGCAACAACAATACTTTTGTAGGAGTTGTATCCGGTTTCAGCAGTGGTGGAACTAATAACACATTCATGGGCGCGAACTCTGGTTTTGGCAATACTGGTGGCTCGAGTAACGTATTCATTGGCGCAAACTCGGCCTGGACTGGAATTGCTGGTAACACAACGGGGGCAAATAATACGTTTGTCGGCGTAAGCTCTGGAACCAGTAACACGACGGAAAACAACAATACTTTTATAGGAGCAAATGCCAACGGCGCCGCCGGAATCACCAATGCCACCGCTATCGGCTCTGGTTCTCAGGTAACAGTAGCCAACGGTTTTGTACTGGGTAATTCAAGCAGCAAAGTTGGAATCGGAACTACAGCGCCAAGTTTCAAATTGCACATCGTCGATTCAGGAATTCCTTCAATCAGGGTTGACGGGTCGAACACAGCCGGCGCCTGGCTGCAACTAAACAACACCAGCACTGGCGGTCATAACTGGGGAATTCTTTCCACTGGCGCCGGCAACGGCGAGGGCGCAGGAAACCTGGTCATCATCGATGAAACTGGCGGCGGCAGTCTGGTCGTTGACAATCCGCTCAAAGTGAACAGTACCATCACTGCGACCAGCACCGTCACTGGAACTCAATATAACGTCGGATCGAATCGTGTCCTCGGAGTCGGCGGAACGAACAATACATTTGTGGGTGTTTCAGCCGGAGCGGCAAATCCATCCGGCAGCAATAACTCCTTTATGGGAGCTTCTGCCGGCCAGAACAACACTTCGGGACTTCAGAACACAGCGATAGGAGCAGCGGCCGGTCAGAACAATACCATCGGGCAGCAGAATGTTTTTCTTGGCGCAAGCTCCGGCGCATCGAATACGACGGAAAGCGGAAATACTTTCCTGGGGGCTAATTCGAATGGGGTTTCTGGAATATTCAATGCCACAGCGATAGGTGCTAACGCAAAAGTAACCCAAAATAATGCCATAGTGCTGGGATCGTCGACTGATTTTAATGGAAATCCAATTGACTCTCGGGTCGGAATAGGAACGACAGCTCCGAACACCAAATTAAATGTAGTCCAAAACATGGGCGACTTCAGGGTAATAAGAGCGGAAGGCTCCTCAACGTCCGGCGTTTGGTCTGAACTGGTTAACACTTCAACCGGCGGACACACATGGGCGCTGATCTCCGCCGGAACGAGTAATGGCGAAGGCGCAGGCAATCTGGTAATCAGCGACGAAACTGGCGGTGGTCACGTTGTAATGAACAATCCTTTGCAAGTGCCAAGTTGCAACGGTTGCACGACTGCCATCAGCGACAGGAATGTCAAATCGAACTTCGCTCCGGTCAATAGCCGAAGCGTACTGGAACGTCTGGTCGGCATCCCAATTCAGACCTGGAATTACAACACTGATCCCGCGACAATCCGGCATATAGGACCGATGGCGCAGGATTTCTATGCCGCGTTCGCTGTCGGAACTGATGACAAGCATATCAACCTTCTCGATGAAGGTGGAGTCGCGCTGGCCGCTATTCAGGAGTTGTACAAGATTAATCAGGCAAAAGATCAGCAGATAAATGATCTGAAGACCTCGAATGCCGAGCTTACAAAAAGAGTTGAAGCTTTGGAGAAGATTGTTGAGAAACTGACGAAGCAACAGTAGGAGCTTTTTTTATAGACAAACATGTCCGGGCTTGATTTGCCACTGCTCTTTGCGGTAGAAACTTATGGCAGTCCACGAATCGTTTCCTTCCCCCATCGGGGCAACTCAATTCGAGGTGGTGCAAAGAACTTCGCCCGCAAGTTATATGGGAGTTTTACGGCAATGTCAGCGAAGAAGTTGTTTTTGATGATCAGTGTTGTTGTAATGTTTGTTACGACGACCAGCGCCTCAGGGCAAACCAGCAGTTTCACCTATCAGGGAAAGCTGACCGACGGCACGGCCGCCGCTAATGGTACCTATCAGATGACCTTCACGCTTTTCGATTCGGCAACAAACGGAATACAAATCGGAATTCAAAACGTGAACAATTCTGTGTCGGTTTCCCAGGGTGTGTTCACGGTTCGACTGGATTTCGGAGTGCCCGCATTTTCAGGCGCTGATCGCTGGCTGGAAGTAGCAGCGAAGAAACCAGGCGATCCGACTTTTACCGTCCTGTCCCCGCGGCAGCAGATTACATCCGCGCCTTACGCTATTACCGCTGCCAATGTGAATACAACATCGGGCAACAATGTTATTAATGCCATCAATGATGCGGCGACATCGACAACCATCAATGATGCCCGATTGCCTGCCAGTATCGTAAGGCTTGAACCAGCGGCCACTCAAGTGTCACCCGGTGTAAATCCACTTCTGAATCTCAGCACTAGCGCTTCGTTGCTCAAATATATTGGGGACGGAGGATTTCTTGTCACCGGCACCGCAGGCTCAGGTGCAGTTCCCACCACTGGAGCGGGCACAAGAATGATGTGGTATCCGGGAAAAATGGCGTTCCGGGCTGGACAGGTATCCAGTTTCGGCGCTGCCTATTGGGATAACGCCAATATTGGCAACTGGTCGGTTGCGTTTGGCGAGAACACTCAGGCGACCAACGATCACGCTTTTGCGGCGGGACTGGCAACCACGGCATCCGGAACAGAAAGCGTAGCGCTTGGTAATAATGGAACGGCCACCGGCGACCGATCATTCGCGTTCAACGGCACGGCAACAGGTGTCGGTGCAATTGCTATGGGATCTGGCGCGCAGGCAACCAACGACGACAGCACTGCATTAGGACCCAGTTCCATAGCCAGTGGTCTGGCCTCAATAGCCGTGGGTCCCTGCCAGGCAACGGGAGCATTTGCGACATGTATTGGGCTGGAGGACTTTGCCGAGGGAAACTTTTCAACCGTGCTTGGGAAGAATGTATCCACCTGTTCCACCTATAATTGCTCCGGCGGGAGCACTGTTTACACCGGCGTGATTGCGCTCGGCGATGGCTCGGCAGGTTTCTTAAGCGATGGAATGACCGCTACGGCCAACAATCAATTTAACGTCCGTGCCGCCGGTGGCATTCGTTTCTTTACCAGTTGCTGTACATACAGTGCAGGCGTCACGGTTGCGGCAGGCGGTGGTTCATGGAGCTCGATTTCTGACCGTAATATGAAAGAGAACTTTATCCCGGTAAACAGCCGCGAGGTTCTGCGCGGAGTCCTGAGGCTGCCAATTTCGACCTGGAATTACAAAACCCAAGCTCCTTCGATCAGGCATATGGGTGCTATGGCGCAGGATTTCTACCGGACATTCAAGATTGGCGAAAATGATAAAAGCATCGCTACAATCGATCCGGACGGTGTTGCGTTCGCGGCCATTCAGGGCCTATATGAAGAGATCAAGGATCGCGACCAAAAAATCCAGCAGCAGCAGGATCAGTTGTCTGCAATGCAGAAACAGTTGAAGCAACAACAATCGGTTATTGAAAGTTTGCGGAAAGCAATCTGCTCACAGAATCCGCAGGCCGAGATTTGCCGATAGTTTTCACGATTATTGACTGAGGATTAGCAGTAACCGAAACAGGACAAACCCCATGACCTTATTTGTAAAACGATATCACATTGCAGTTGTTCTTATCGCGTTGTGCGGCCTTGCGGTTTATGGTCGTTACCAGTTTAGCGGCAGGCGATCAGTAGCAAAGGCGCCTGCATCGACCATAAAAACAGCGCAAACCGCGCGACCTAGGCAAGAGGTCGGCAAGACAGGGGCAAAGGCCGCTCCACTGTCAAGCGGGCTTGATATACCGCAATCGGTGATAGCGTCCGGAGGAGATACCAGCAGTGGCGGCACGCTTTCTCTAACGGGAACGATAGGCCAGCCAGTTGCCGGTGATATTACTGGCGGAAGTTTTGTCCTGAGCGCTGGTTTTCTGCAGGCAGAATTGCCTGATCTGACGGCGACAAAATCCGACGATGTCGCGGGGAACAGCACAGTCGGATCAAGCTGGACCTGGAATATCCATATAACTAACATCGGTGCAGGCCCCGCGAATTTTGATGATACCAATACAATTTTGATCGACAATTTGCCCGATACGGCGATCAATTATGGCTCAGTGGTGGTTAATAATGGACCGGGAGCGGCTGGGGTTATAAATTGCGGGATAACGGGTTCCGATCTCACCTGCACCGCCTCGGGTGCTGTCACTATTGATCCTAGTGGGTCTTTAGATATCCAGTTCAGTGCTACGCCTACAGCTTCTGGCACATTTAACAACCCGAGGGCAGGCGGAAGTTGCGCCGTGAATCCAAATGGAAATATCACGGAAACAGATACCACCAATAACTCCTGCAGTGATACCGTTAATGTAGCTTCAGCTCCAGTTCAGCCTGACTTGAGGGCATCAAAAACAGACAATGTTGCCGGGAATGCGTTTGCCGGGGCGGGATGGATCTGGACTATTCATATTAGCAATAACGGATCAGGATCGGCCGATTTCGCGGACGGACAACGGGTTTTCCTGGACAATCTGCCTGGCCTGATATCCTACGGTCCCCCAAGCGTCGCGAATGCGTCTGGCCTGACTGGCACTGTCAGTTGTCATCTTGATGGAACTGATGTTTCATGCTCTGCTTCTGGAGCAGTGAGCCTGGCTGGCGGCGGTTCATTCGATGTTCAGATTGGGGCTTTCGCCAGTAGTACAGGCACATTTGCTAATCCCGCCGTAGCCGGTATCTGCGCGGTCAATCCTGACGGAGCAGTTACGGAAAGCGATAGCACCAACGATTCCTGCAGCGATACGGTGAATGTTACCCAGGCGTCAGTTGTGTATACGGATCCCGCCGGTACCTGTTCTGGTAATACACCATGCTTCACCAGCATCCAGACCGCAATCGAAAGCGTCGCATCAGGTGGCACTGTCAACGTAGGTCCGGGAAATTATAACGAGGGTGATTCTGTTGATCGTCCGGTCAACGTTAACATTAACGGAGATATCACGGTTACCGATTGGTTCATGGAAGATCCCGGCGCCACTGTCAACGGCGGCAGCGCTAATATGTCGTTGACGGGGAACTGGGAAAATGACGCCGGAACATTTAACGCGGGAACTGGCACCGTAAGTTTCGTTAGTTCCGACGCCGTTAATCAGCAAACAATTGGCGGAAGCAACGAAACGACCTTCAACAACCTGGTAATCAATAACACCGGGGCCGGCGCTGTTCTGTCGGACAATGAGACCGTGGATGGAGTGCTGACGCTAACGACTGACCTGGACGCCACGTCCTTCATTCTGACAATGCCGAACACGGCCTCGTCAACAGGCACAGGCGATGTAATCGGCAGCGTCAAACGAACAGGATTTGTCTCGGGCGGTTCGGCGCTCAGCTTTGGCAATCCGTTCAACACTATTCAAATTAACAGCGGAACAGAGCCCACGGACATCACGATTACGTTGACAAAGACGGTTCCGACCGATGCATCCACCGGACAAACTAATTCCGGATTCCCGAGCGCTGTGCAACGGACGTACGTCATAACCCCGAACGGCGGCAGCGGATTCTCTGCCACCGTGCAGTTGCATTACTTACCGTCAGAGCTTAACGGCAATACCGAGACTTCGCTAAACCTGTGGAGGTTTGACAGCGGCACCAGTAAATGGAACAACATGGGGGCGTCCAGTCGCGACACCACCGATCATGCGGTGACGCAGACTGGCATTACTCAATTCTCACCATGGACATTGAATTCGACAGTGCCGACTGCAGTCAATCTGGAGAACTTTACGGCTGCAGCAACAGGCAGCGGAACGTTGCTGAAGTGGCAAACAGGTTTTGAGGTCAACAATCTTGGCTTCAATATCTATCGTGAAGCAGCTGGTCAACGAGTGAAAATCAATCCTTCTCTGATTGCAGGAACCGCCTTGATGGTCGGCAGTGGCATCAGAGTGGAAGCCGGTAATGGATACTCCTGGCTCGATAACGCTGCTGACGGCAACGCAACTTACTGGTTAGAAGATGTCGACCTCAATGGCACTTCCACCTGGCACGGACCTTTCGGCACGTCAGGGGCGGTGGCAGCAACGTCGAGAGCCAACTCCATGCTGCTGTCTGATCTGAACAGTGCTATTAGTCAGAGCACTGTCATCCAGAATAGCTATCCCGCTGGAGCCAATATCACTTCAGGCAGTTATGGTTCTGAAACTTCTGTACATTCAGCTTCGGTAACCAGCGGTCGCTCTCCCAGCAGACCATCGCCGATCTCCTCTTCACTGCAACGACAGTGGTCTATTGCATCACAGTCGGCAATTAAGATAGCCATAAACAAAACAGGCTGGTATCAGATCAATATGACTGATCTCTATGCCGCTGGTCTCAATACTGCTGCCAATCCTAATAGCCTGCAGATGTTCGTAGGTGGCACAGAAGTACCGATCAAGTTGAACAATAACCGCATTGAGTTCTATGGTGTGGCCCTTGATACGCCTAGCAGCAATACTCAAGTCTATTGGCTTGTAGTAGGGTCGCAACCGGGCAGGAGAATCGGCTCGCAGCAATCACCAGGATCAACAAACAACAGCGGTCCTTCTTCGTTCCTCTATACAGTGGAACGGAAGGATAGATCAATCTATTTCTCCAGCCTCAGAAATGGAGACGCAGAGAACTGGTTCGGTCCTGTTGTTAATACCAGTACTGTTTCCGAGTCGCTGACGGTCGATCACCTAGATAAGAACGCTTCGACGCAGGCAATAGTGGAAATAGCCTTGCAGGGAGTCACCACCAACAGCCATCAGGTTAACGTGATGCTCAACGGATCTGCAATAGAGAGCATCACGTTTGATGGAATGGCGCATAAGACGGTAACTGTGACTGTTCCGCAATCTGCGTTAATTGAGGGCAGCAACAATATCAGTCTTGCAGCTCAGAACAGCGGAGATGTCTCTCTAATAGATTACCTGCGGATTACGTATGCTCACACCTATGCTGCTAATAACAACAGCCTGTTTATCTCTGTGCCGTCTTCGCAGCCCGCTCAGGTGACGGGATTCACATCAAATCAGATCAGAGCAATTGATATAGCCAATTCTAATCAACCGGTAGAGGTAGAGGGAACTGTAGCTGGAGATGCAGGGAATTACTCGATCAGCTTTGGTCCTGACCAGAAGAGGAATCTGCTCGTCTTCACCTCGGATCAGATGCTGCAGCCGTTATCAATGACAATCAATCAGCCATCAAATCTGAATAAAGGCGGCGCAGCAAACTATCTGATCATCACCAGCAAAGAGCTAGCTGCGAGCATTCAGCCATTCGCAGCATTCAAACAAAGCCAGGGCTATGCTGTATCAGTAGTGGATGTGGAAGACATCTACGATGAGTTCAGCTATGGCGTTCATACTCCGTATGCGGTTAAGGACTTCCTCAACTGGGCGTATCTGCACTGGCAAAAACAGCCACAGTATGTGCTGCTGGCCGGAAGCGGATCACTTGATCCAAAGAACTACACTGGGCTCGGCAATACCGATCTTGTTCCAGTGAAATTGATCGACACCACCAGTATGGAGACAGCATCAGATGACTGGTTTGTGGATTTCAACAACAACGGAATTCCACAGATGTCCATCGGCAGATTGCCGGTCAGAAATGCTGCGGATGCAGGCGACCTGGTGAGTAAGATCATTGGCTACGAACAATCAGGCAAGACAGACTCTGCGGTACTGGTATCAGATATCAGCGACAACGCGGACTTCAATACACCTAATGCTCAGCTCAAATCAATGATCCCATCACAGATGAATGTAGTGAGCATCGTCAGAGGACAGACAAACACCGATGCCAGGACAGAGTTACTGGATCAACTCTCGCAGGGAGGGAAGATCATTAACTATGAAGGACACGGATCGGTAAACCTCTGGAGAGGGAACTTGCTGACGAGCAGCGAC
>DASRDY010000291.1:0-12930 GCA_035652355.1 Blastocatellia bacterium | reverse complement strand
TATGAGCTCGTTTATCTCGGCGCTTCAGACGCAGTCAGCTCTGAACTTCGCGAATTTCATTGTACGCAGTCCTTCAACCTTTGCAGCCAGCGGGTTGGCTGCGGGCATACCGGCCAATTTCTTCGTCGTTAACCCGGGAGTTAGCGAAGCGTTTCTGGTCGATAACAGCAATCGCAGCTATTACGATGGTCTTCAGGTTGAATACAGGCGACGCCTTTCGCGCGGGATACTGGTTGACGCGAGCTATGTCTTTTCGAAATCGCTGACGAACTATTACGCCAGCAATCCAGAAGTCTTCAAGAATTTCATTTCACTTCACGATCCGCGTCTTGATCGCGGAATTTCGCCGTTTGATATTACACACGCGTTCAAGACCAGATTTATTTACGACCTGCCGGTTGGTCACGGGCACAAGCTGATTGGAGGTGACAATGGAATCGTCAGTCGCGTATTTAGCGGATGGACCATTGCGGGAACATCGCGTATTCAGAGTGGCACTCCGTTCAGTCTTGGCAACGTGCAGCTGATAGGCATGACCGGGCAGCAATTGCAGGACATGGTGAAGATACGACATACCGTAAGCCAGTCTTTTTTTATAAACGGCGTTGGAACGCCGGTAGTTACCTATCTGCCCGACAACATCATTCAAGGCACGATAGCGGCTTTCAATGGGCAATTGCCGACGACATCGCAATACATAGCTCCGGCCGGTCTCGGTACATTAGTTCCTTTTCCTGGTGCTGCTGGTTATTCAAATCTGGTTCTGCACGGGCCGCGATTCACAAGATTTGATCTCAGCGTAATCAAACGAACAAAGATCAATGATAAAGTCAATTTTGAATTCAGGGCTGAATTCCTGAATGCCTTTAACAACGTCAATTTTATGGTTACGGATCCATCCAGTGATGTCGGGACGGTTGGCGCGTTTAATTCAAATACGTTTGGTCAGGTCCCTTTTTCTTACAGCGATCTGATCGATACGAACGATCCGGGCGGCAGAATTATTCAGTTTGTCGCAAAGATTAATTTTTAGTATTTGAGCTGATTCTACGAATCGGATCCATCAGGAAAATTCTGCGGATAAGTTAATAAATACCCGAAGAATTTTCTTGAGCCGATAGTTATTCAATACTATTCTATGCCCGTGATGGCTTTTGCCTGCAACTGTCATATCCGAATGCTCGTTTTCATCTTTCGGCGCTGATTCTCGTACGAGCACTCTTCAAATGGAGGGACTCCATTGCACAGATCAATCCGCATTATCACTGTTCTCTTATTTATCGTCTTGCTACTGACTCAGGGGTTTCCTGTATTTGCTGCTGGAGGCAATATTACAGGTACCGTCAAAGACCCGGGCGGTTCCGCTGTCGCAGGGGCTCAGGTTGTTATCACCGATGCCACTAGTAAGAAGACGCTGAGCACAACCACTGACAGCAGTGGCGCTTTCAAATTCGATAATCTGACGCCCGGTCTGTATACACTGACAATAACGCAAAACGGTTTCAAGAAGGTTGATCAGCAGATCACGATAATCGACGGCAAGACTGCGAACATCAATGTAAAGTTGGAAATCAGCGTCGGGAACACCGTTATCAATGTTGAGGGCAAAGCGAGTAATCTCGGCAATACTGACACGAACTACAGACAGTTGCGCGATAGCCAGGAATTCGAATGCTATGCCGTCAACAACATTGTGTTAAAGCGCGATGTCGGCACGGTCACATTGCGTAGCGGGATAGTCGGTTTCCTGCCTCCGATACTTGGGACAGTCGCTAAGGCTGTTTTTGTCGGAGATGCTGAATTCAATCTGGTCCCGGCTACAAAGCTCGAGCGCGACCATTTGAAGCTTGAATCAGATAACGAGACTGTTACCGAAGGCTTTACCAAAGCAGTCATCTATTTCAGCGACTCTACATATCAGGACATCAAAAGCAAATCTCAACCAACCGATTCAGCGGCGGGCTTGCGCGATGCCCTTAACGGTTTCAACAACGTCGCGCGGAGCTCAAACGAAACTCTGGAGAATATCGAGGCCGAATTATTGATCGAGCTCTACAACCCTAATCGCCGAGGCTCGTTCAACCTCTATATGAACGGCAAAAAGAATCACGATCTGCGATTTCACGTTCGACCGTGGGGAGCAGTCAAAAACTTCACTACGCCAGAGGAAGTGGCGCTTATAAATTATGAACTTGTCCCGGTCGGCGCCTACATAGCCATTCCATTTCCGAGGTTCTGGTACCTGGCTCATTTCGAAAATGAGTACAAAAATGGTACTGCCAGCTCTACAGAAAATAAAAGCTTCATCCATACAGAGCATTACAAGATCGAAACGGTAATAGAAAAAGATCAAAAGATTACGGCAAGCACAACCCTCACCTTTAAGTCTCTAATGGATGGCGACCGAGTGTTGCGGTTTGGTTTACTGCCCTGGCTACGAGTTTCACGAGTCTTTTTCGGTGACGAGAAAGAAGCATCTTTTATTCAGGAAAGCAGAAAGTCGGACGGAACTTTCTACGTGATTTTGCCTGAACCAACGGTGGCCGGTCGCGAGTATAAATTGACGATGGAGTA
The DNA here is from genome assembly GCA_035652355.1 of Blastocatellia bacterium. Classification (GTDB taxonomy): domain Bacteria; phylum Acidobacteriota; class Blastocatellia; order DASRDY01; family DASRDY01; genus DASRDY01. The sequence continues at coordinate 10,356 of DASRDY010000291.1, read as the reverse complement.
CAGAGGAACGCGCGTAGCCGAACAAGCGGGCGGCGGCAATTTCACGGTCAGCGCTCGCACGGCGTGGTATCCAAGCTCTGGTGTTTTCAACGATCGCGCTACTTACGATTTAATTTTCAAAGTGCCGGACCGGTTTACGGTAATCAGCGTGGGCAAAATGGCCAAAGAATGGCACGACGGAGATTACGATGTAACGGAATGGATTTCTGATAATCCTCTGGTTGTTGCCGGATTCAATTATGGGGCTTACAAAAAGAAAGAGGTTGTTGACGAGGTTACCAATTACGATGTTTCTATCTACGGGACTTCCGGGGTTTCGTATGGTTTTCACTTTGAGAGTCAATATATAGATGCGTCCACCATCACACCGACGGCAGGAATGAACAATGTTATGGCGGACACGCAAAACGCACTTCGAGTGTTTATACCTTATTTTGGAGAACTGCCTTATGGCCGAATAGCGGTAACCCAGCAACCGCAGTCCGGATTTGGACAGTCCTGGCCAATGCTGGTGTATCTACCCATAACTGCATTTATGGATAGAACGACAAGATATCTGATGAATCCTGGCGGGAATCAACTTCGTGCTAACCTGTTTTACGACGAAGTGACGCCGCACGAAGTGGCGCATCAATGGTGGGGTCACCTGGTCTGCTGGGCAACATATCACGATCAATGGTTGTCCGAAGGGTTTGCCCATTTTTCAACGGGTTTGTTTTTTCAGCTCACCGAAAAAAGCCCGGATAAATATAAAAACTTCTGGAAGGATTTGCATGAACAAATACTGGAAAAGAACCGATACGGGATTTCACCGAATGATGCGGGTCCGATTTGGATGGGCACTCGGCTGAATACGCACAAAACCCCGGGCGCCAGTAGATTGATTTATTCAAAAGGCGCATACGTCCTGAATATGATTCGGGCGATAATGTGGGATCCCAAAAACGGAGATCAACCGTTTAGAACCATGATGAGGGATTTCGTCAAAACCTATTCGAATAATATCGCTTCGACAGAAGATTTTAAGAAAACAGTCGAAAAGCATATGACTCCGGCAATGGATCTGGATGACAACGGCCGGATGGATTGGTTCTTCAATCAATGGGTTTATGGAACAGAGGTGCCTCACTATAAATTCAGCTATAACCTGACACCAAAAGAAGGCGGCAAGTTTCTGCTGGAAGGATCGCTGGAACAGAGCGGCGTCAGCAATGGGTTCAAGATGCTTGTCCCGGTTTACGGAGAATTTGAAGGAAAGATCTATCGAATCGGAACAGCAAAAGTGGAAGGCAATAACACCACGTCTATCAAACTGTTGTTGCCCGAACAACCAAAGCGCATAATGATCAATCATTTTCATGATCTGCTGTCTTACGATAAGAATGAAGGCTAAATCGAAGCAGCGGAAGGCTCGACCTGCAAATCTATACCTACTCCACCCGGTTAAGCTAAGCTCTGTCTCACGATCTTTCATATCCGGTATGACGAGTGCCTGTGACCAAAATCGATAATTTATTTTCGCGGCTAGACCATAATCGGACTTTTCTTCGCCAGTCGGGTTTCGCGGAGATTATATAGTTGTTCTGCGCAGGGGCACGAACCACAAATGGCGTCGAGGACACAGAGATTTAAATGTTTTTTCGCAACCCGTGGTTCAATCAATCTTAGGAAGGTCTGAAGAAATCAGCCTCGAGAATTGGTTTTAGGAACCGCCCTGTGTGGGACTTCGGACATTCTGCAATTTCCTCGGGCGTGCCCGCCGCTACAACGTCTCCGCCAGCGGCGCCACCTTCGGGACCTAGATCAATCACCCAGTCCGCGGTTTTGATTACGTCCAGGTTGTGCTCGATGATGATGATTGTTCCGCCGGAATCAATCAGTCGTTTGAAAGAGGCGAGCAGCTTTTTAATATCATCAAAGTGAAGCCCGGTCGTCGGCTCGTCGAATATGTATAGAGTTTTGTTTTCTGTTCTTCGACCGAGATAAAACGCCAGCTTCACGCGTTGCGCTTCACCGCCCGACAGCGTTGTTGCAGACTGCCCAAGACGCAAATAACCCAACCCAACATCGTCCAGAACTCTCAAGCGATTGAGAATTCGTGGCACGCTGGAGAAAAAAGCGATGGCCTCGCGCACCGTCAAATTCAACACGTCGTTGATGTTTTTTCCGCGGAATCGAACATCAAGAATGCTTGATTTAAAACGCGCTCCCTTGCATTCCTCGCAAACCAATTCGACGTCGGCAAGGAACTGCATCTCTTTTATCTCGACGCCATTGCCTTCGCATCGCTCGCAACGTCCACCGGGAACGTTGAAGCTGAAATGGGCGGCGGTGAAGCCTTTTGCCTGCGCTTCGCGAGTCGCGGCAAATACGTCGCGGATAGCGTCATAAACTTTGATATACGTTACAGGATTCGACCGCGGAGTCCGTCCGATCGGGGACTGATCGACCAGGATCACTTCTTCGAAATTCTTTTGGCCTTCGATTTTTTGAACGGCTCCGACAGGCTCGTTCCATTCGCCTTCCTGCTTCTTCAAATTGGCGTAAATCACACTGTGAACAAGCGTGGATTTGCCGGAACCCGATACGCCAGTGATGCAGGTCATCAATCCGATAGGAATCTCGACGTCGATGCCTTTCAGGTTGTGTTCGCGCGCTCCTTTTACGACCAATGACTTCGGTCCCCATTGCCGTCGAGTACGGGGCGTCTTTATTTCGAGGTCGCCGCGCAGGTATCGTCCCGTCAAAGACGATTCGCTTTCGGAAAGCTCATCCACAGTGCCTTCAAACACGACCTGTCCGCCCTGTTCGCCCGCGCCGGGTCCCACGTCGATAATCTTGTCGGCTGTGCGCATCATTTCCGGATCGTGCTCGACCACTAGAACCGTGTTTCCAATGTCCCGAAGATTCTGCAGGATATTAATTAATCGCTTGCTGTCCCGCGGGTGAAGCCCGATTGACGGTTCGTCCAGAACATACAATGCGCCAACCAGGGCGGAACCAAGGTTCGTCGCAAGCTGAATCCGCTGGGATTCGCCGCCAGACAATGTGCTTGCCAACCGATCCAGGGTCAAGTACTCCAGCCCGACGTCCAGCATGAACTGCAATCGACGACGAATTTCGAGCAGAACCTTGTCGGCAATTGCTGCTTGTTCTTCGTTCAACGTCAGTTGATCAAAGAACGCGGCCGCCTGTGCGATTGTCATCGCGTTAACCTGCGGCAGATTGGCTCCGCCAACAAAAACATCCCGAGCATCGGCGCGCAGCCTGCTGCCGCCACAATCAGGGCAGAGCGTATAACCGCGATATTTGCTCAGAAAAACGCGAACATGCAGTTTATATTTCTTGGTTTCCAGCCAGTCAAAGAAACCACGAACTCCGTCAAAACCCGATGCGCCGTTGATAATCGCTTTTTGCTGGGATTTATCCAGCTCGTTGAACGGCACATTCATCGGGATGCCGGCCTTCTTGGTGAAGGCGCGCAGCTCAGTGCGAACCCAGTCGAATTGAGGCTTGGTCCACGGCTCGACTGCTCCATCTTTCAATGAGAGGGAAGGATTCGGAATCACCAGATTCATGTCCAAGCCCATGACGTTGCCGAATCCCTGACAAGTAGAGCATGCTCCGAACGGATTGTTGAAGCTGAACAGACGAGGCTCTGGCTTGATGTAGACGATACCGCAAGGCTTGCATTCGAATCTGTCGGAGAATTTCAGGATTCGTGTCGTTGTGCCGCTGCCTGCGTCAGGACCGGGCACAAGCGCAATCTGTGCCTGTCCGTGACCTTCCTGGTAACAGGTTTCAAGCGAATCAACCAGCCGAGTTCTTATATCCGGTCTGATGGCAAGGCGATCAACCAAAACGCTGTAACTATCAAGACTGTTGCCAGTGAAGTCGTCCGGCGAGGCAAGCTCGACAATCTGTCCATCTTTGTATAAACGTGTAAAGCCCCGTTGCATCAGGCTCATGATATGTGCGGTTAACCGCTGGCGATTCTCGTCTTTTACGCCCGATGTTTTTGCCGATCTGCCTCTTGGTTTTTTCTTTTCATCTTTTGCGTCTTCGCGTTCGGCCATTCCAGCAGCGGCAGGGAATAAGACGTAGAAACGGGTACCTTCCTGGAGCTGGAGAATCTCGTCCGCGATAGACTGAGGAGAATCGCTCTTAACCACGTTGCCGCACTCGCGACAAATCGTGGTGCCGGCTCGACCGTAAAGCAATCGAAGGTAATCGTAAATCTCCGTCTGTGTCGCCACAGTAGAGCGCGGATTCCGCGTCGAATTCTTTTGCCGAATAGCGATGGCAGGACAGATGCCGATAACTTCATCAACATCGGGTTTATCCATGCGCTCAAGGAACTGACGAGCATACGCGGACAGCGATTCGACGTAACGACGCTGTCCCTCGGCATAGATCGTGTCAAAGGCAAGTGAAGATTTTCCCGATCCGCTAACTCCTGTAACAACAGTAAGCTGGTTCAAGGGAATCGTGAAGCTGACGTTTTTGAGGTTATTTACTCGTGCGCCGCGTACAACGATAGCCTCGTCGGCTTCTTCTGGGAGCGCAACCTCGTTTGGTTCTGTAACCGGTAATCTTCTAGCCATATAGTGTCGAATCGGTCAATAAGCCGAAACCACTATCATAGCAGCACTGGCAATAGATTTCACGGTTGCATCATGTGGCGTAAGCGTGCCGACTGCGCATTTCGAAAAGTCGATATATAAGAAAAGCGCAGACCGAAGTCTGCGCCGATCATTTTTTATTGTTTTACTGACGTTTGATGGGGGAAAACTCTGAACGAATAAAATTACTGTGGAATCGGCGGATCTGACGGTCCTGCAGTACTGCCTGCTTTCCAGCGGATTAAACCGTCGTTAGCCACGAAATAAAAATGTGACTTCGCTGTCGCCGAGGCTCCTACGGGTTCGTTAGTTGCCGAATAGGTTGAAGCCGGGCTGCCCAATGTCAGCGTCAACTGGTAGTTGTTAATGGGTGAACTAAAAAGTGACGCGTCAACCAGCGACGCACCGGAAAGCTGACTGCCGTCGCCGTAGCTGGTATAGTTCCCTTTGACTGACAAATAAGTGTTTTCTGATTCGACAATCGTTCGCAGCGTCTGAATTGCCGCAGCTTCGCGAGAAGCTCGCTGGGCCTCCAATAGCCCTGGTATCGCTATAGTCGCAATAATACCAATTACTGCAACTACTATCAGTAGTTCCGGCAGTGAAAAACCTTTTGCGTTGCGTTTCATATCCTCGCTCCCTCCAGGGGATCGACACTTTTTAAACTGAGATACAGCAAGGGTTAGAAAGTGTCGAGCTTATCCTTCGTTTCGACAGTTACCGGTTAGTGCAATAGCGGTTCCACACTTTTTTTTGATTTTTGAACCGCTTTGGACGAGACCTGGTCAGAGGCTTACAGGCGGATACCTTGGATTTTCAATAAGTTGCGGAATCGTGCTGGAATCGACTGCTGAAAAGTGCTTTTGCTGCATCACACTTTTTGGCGGTCCAACCGCTACAAATTATGTCGCCTCAACTCTCGCTTCGACCGGGGTGGAGAACCGTTCGGAAGCTCTGAGAACACTGGCCGTTTCGCGAATGGCGTGCTTATCCAAAAGGTGGCGGAGGCTACGAACTGAAAGCCCCAGTAAATCGGCGGCTTTGGTCTGATTACCGCCCGTGCGTTGCAGTGCGCGCAGGACATAACTTTTTTCCAGTTCATTCATAAACGCGTCCAGATCGATTCCGTGGTCAGGAAGGTCGAGATCCGTTGTTACCCGGTCGGGATTGTAATTCAATACCAGCTCTGGCAGTCTTGATGGCAGGATTGAATCGCCGGTTTCCAATGCTACTGCTCGCTCGATTATGTGCTCCAGTTGGCGGACATTGCCTGGAAAACTATATGAATCCAGATAACGCAGGGCCTCTTCGCTTATCTGAAGATTGGGTTTTCCGCTGCTGCGTTTGAATTTGTCCAGGAAATGAAAAGCGAGCTCTCTAATGTCTTCGCGACGCTGACGAAGCGCCGGTAGCTCTATCGGAATGACGCTGATACGGTAAAACAGGTCTTCACGGAAACGGCCTTCTTCCATCAGTTTATTCAAATCGCGATTTGTTGCGGCGATGATTCGGACGTCGATAGAGATCTCTTCCGTGCCGCCCACGCGACGGATTTTGCGCTCTTGAATCACACGCAAAAGTTTAACCTGCATTGCAAGGCTCATTTCGCCGATCTCATCGAGGAAAATGCTGCCGCCCGATGCCGCTTCGAACAAACCCTTCTGATTGCCGACCGCGCCGGTAAATGCGCCTTTCATATATCCGAAAAGCTCGGATTCCAGCAGCGTTTCGGTAAATGCGCCACAATTCACCGACACAAACGCGGCCGAAGCTCGCGGTCCGCAATCGTGCAAAGCCCGGGCGACCAGTTCTTTTCCGGTTCCGCTCTCGCCGGTAATCAGGACCGTGCTGGTATTCGAGGCAACGATCTGGATCATGTCGTAAACCGCCTGCATTCGTGGAGAGCGTCCGATCAGATTCTTGACGCTGTTACGCTCGCGCAATTCGCGTTTCAGCAGAGCGTTTTCCTGGCGCAGTTGTTTTCTTTCCAGCGCGTTGCGGACAATGATTTTCAATTCTTCGACGTCGAATGGTTTTTGAATGAAATCGTCCGCGCCCAGTTTGAATGCCTGGCGTGCAGTTTCGATTGTTGCGAACGCTGTCATCAGCACAAAGACAGTTTCCGAAGATAGGGCTCTTATCTGTTTCAGCAGCTCGATGCCGTTTGAATCGGGCATTTTGACATCGGAAACTACGATATCGATGACGTCTTTCTTGATACGATCAAGCGCATCATTGCCGTTTTCGGCGACGATGACCTGGTATCCGGCGCGCCGGAAGACTAGCTGCAGCAACTCTCGCATGCTTCGTTCATCATCAACAATCAGGATTTTTTGCATATATCTTTCGCGCTGCCTTCACCGGAAAAATGAAACGTCAGAATATGACCGATTCCGCCGATCCATTGTTATCCGGCAGAAAAAGAGTCATTTCCTGCTCTTCGCATACACTATTGTCGGTAAAACCTGGGAGCACTATTAATATTTTTGTTCCTCTGCCGATGTCACTGTTTACTTCGATTTTTCCACCGTGATCGGAGATTATCTGGTGGACAATCGCCAGCCCAAGTCCGGTGCCGTTAACTTTTGAGGAGTTGAACGGCTCGAACACACGCTCTATCTGTTCTTCGTTCATGCCCTGCCCGGTGTCTTCGACCTCGATATTTACGGCATTACTCTCCTCGGTCAGCCTGATGGTCAACGTTCCACCATTGGGCATTGCCTGGAATGCGTTTCTGGTCAGATTCCAGCAAACCTGTCGCAACTGGTTAGGATCCCCTTCGAACATTACAGGATGAGAGGGATAAGCTTCGGTAATCTGGTGGGTTTCGCCGATCTCTGAGCTGTGTCGCATCAGACGAAAAGTCTCTGTCAGCAACTGAACCAGATCGAACTGATTTTTAACCGGTTTTTGCGGTCTGGCGTAGCTGAGAAAATCGGTCACGATGCCGTTCAGGCGGTCGGATTCACGCAAGACTATCTGCATCAACTCTGCTTGCTCGGAATCCGGAGCCATCTCGCCATGCAAAACCTGAATCGCGCCGCGCATCGCGGCGAGCGGATTTCGGATCTCGTGTGCTATTCCCGCCGCCATTTTGCCCAGAGCGACGAGGCGATCGTGGCGTCTCATCTCTCGCTCCATCTTGCTGATTTCGGTCAAATCCTGGAACGAAATCACGACGCCCGTGATCGTGTTGTCTTCATCCATCAGCGGCGAAGCGCTGAAACCCAGATGCAGAAAACGGCCATCTGCTGATCTGCAATCAGTCGTGAAACGGAGAACTCGCGCGCGACGATTGCGCTGCCTGATGCTGGCGTCAATGGAATCACCAATGTCGCCAAACAACTTGGTGACCGGATTGTCGTAGACAGACGCAAAGGTGAACCCGGTAATCTCTTCGGCTGCTCGATTGAAAGTTTTGATCCGGCCTTCGAGATCGGTAGTCAGCAAACCGCTGCTGACGCTGTCGATTACGCGTTCGTTAAAAGCACGAAGCTCTGACAATCGCTGCGTAGTCTTTGCCAATTGTGTTGCACTGCCGCGCAGTCGACTGGACAGGCTGCTGCTGAGCGCCGCGACCACAAAAAATGCGACGATATTCAGGACAACCTTATAGATTATTTCAACGCCGGTAGAACTACCCGGCGAAAAAGAGACCGCAGAGTGCCCGATCAGGCCGTTGATCGTAGCCGAGGCAAGTCCTCCATAAAGGAGAGCGCAGGCGGATGCTATGGCATATACGCGACGTTCACCGAGCACGCCGCTGGAAGCCAGAATAATTACAAGATAAAGCGCGGAAAGCGGTGACGCCACATCTCCTGTACGGTAAATCAGCCACGTGATCAGCAACGTGTCTACCAGGAATTGAAGATAAGCCTGCGTTTCGTATCGTTTATTATATTTTGCCGCGAGCGCGTAAACACCTGACAAAAGTCCGATTAAACCGATGGCCGCGAGAAACGAATCGACCAGGTTGACGGAAAGGATATAGCTGAGCGTTGCAGCCGCCGCGGAAAACAGCAGCAATATCACCAGCCGAGTGATTATAATTACCCAAAGTCTTTTCTGCATAACGAGGTCAGGGCAGAGGTCACCCTCTTCCATTTCCTTATCGGTTTCAGCATTAATAAACGTGACTGATCTGTGAAGCGGGTTAGCGGGATTGTCGCCACGGATTTTGGAGCAGTTCGTGAATGATGGGCTCTAATTTTTCCTGGGGCGCTCCTGCCGATCTGCTCAGGTTCGCGCCCTGCAGCGAGAGGAATCTATAGACGTTTTCCGCTAGTTCGCTGGTTTGAGCCAGGGCTCGCAGGTTTCTTCGAATTGTCGCGATATCGGCTCTGGATACCGGACCGGTCAACGCCGTTTCAGCGCCGTGTTTCCAGAGATTCTCAATCGTTGAATTGACCAGAGGCTGCAGTATCTTGTGAGCTTCTGTTTTTGAGACACCGCATTGCTCCAGCGCTTGAATGCTGAGGCTCAGCAGCGCGGTCAAATGTGGTGAAGCGAGAACGGCGGCCGCGTGATAGAGAGCTTTATCGGATGAATCGATCTCGAAAGTTTTCCCGCCGATCGATTTGACCAAGCGTTTTGCCAAAGAGGTAGCTTCCTTATCGCCTTCGATGCAGAAATAACCGCCGGCGATCTGACTGACGCCGAGCTTCGGCGAACTGATCGATAGAAGAGGGTGCGCTGAGCCTGTATGCGCTTTACAGTCCGATAGCGGTTCAAGTATTCGCGAGCTAAGGCTGCCGCTTGTATGAAGGAAAACTGTCCGAGACCAGTCGGCGCGCAAAATCGCGATCTGCTTAGCCGTCTCTGCGATTTCATCGTCGGGAACCGAGACGAGAAAGACTTTGCTCGCGGGCAAATCGGATGTATCAATCGAGTGGGGATTGCCGCCCCCAATAAAAGCGACGGCCCTTCGCGCCGATTGTTTTGTACGACAAACAACAGATTCAATCGTATAGCCGCGATCACGCCATAAACGTCCCAGCGTCTGCCCCACGCGACCTGCACCGATGATCGATATTGTTAACTTCTGAGGCATTAGATTGTGAGATCTGTGGTAATTACGGTCGTTTGTACGATGCGCTCACAACGGTTTTGATATTTCCGCGCATGTTGAAATCGCCTTCGATCTCAACGCTCAATGGATCGCAGGAGCGTACGAAATCCTCCAGAATCCTGTTGATTACGTGCTCGTGAAAGATCTTCACCTCGCGAAACGAATTGATATAAAGCTTCAGCGATTTCAACTCCACGCACTTTTCATTCGGAACGTAATCCAGCTTTATCGTAGCGAAGTCAGGGAAGTCCGAAAACGGGCAGATTGCGGTGAACTCCGGGATCGTGAAATTGATATGAATCTCTTTGCCAGGATATTCGTAAGCGAAAGTATCCAGCGGGTATAGGTTCATCTCCTCCACTGGAGTCGACTCAATAACAGGTTTGAAAACCTCTGTGGTAGCCATATTTCTCCTTTTCCCCGCGCTCTGGCACGAGGTTTTAGACTGTCAAAGCGACAGGTTTCGGGATAATGCAAAGTGTAGAGGATACCGTTGCGCAGCAAAATTGCAAAGAGGTATAGCAGCAGGGCAACCGCATCATAAAGCTGGAGCCGGAAAGGGGTTTATGGCATAGTAAAGGAACGAGGCAGGCAAAGAATCTGGTTCACGGAGCTGTTTACAATGCCATCAGAGACCTCTCGAAGCCTGATTGATTGCTTTTCGGA
>DASRDY010000290.1:0-5980 GCA_035652355.1 Blastocatellia bacterium | reverse complement strand
TGATGCTCAGCGTGGTAGTTCATGTTCCGCGGCGACAAAAAGAGCGCTTCCAACCACATAGGTCGAAATGTTATCAACCTGTAAGGGTCAGCTTGCACATCAGACATGGCAGGCACGGCATGATCACAAAATGCGCGAATCTCATCCGCAAGGAAAACGCAAAAATAGATCGGTGCGACCCACAACACGAAATAAGACCAGAATGGCAACCGTAGCCCCAGGAATAACGACAGTATAAGTATCTGCGCGACGATTACCGGGACACGCTGCCTGATATAGACCAGAAGTACTCGTAATATTGATGTTGACTCCTGATCTTCCCTCGCCAATTTTTGTTTTTGTTGCGAAGCAGAATCCAGCATCTTGCCAAATGGCGTTACCTTTAAAACCGTTTTGCCAAACGTTGCTAGTCCCGAGCAGAACAGCAGGAAACCTGTTTTCGAATTTTTGTTGCTCAAAACATGAAGATAGCGATCCGGGTCCGCTTCGGTTCCAAGCGTCCGATGATGCTCAAGGTGATTGCGCTTACCATCGTCAAAACCCATAAACATCGGGCCGTGGATAAACCACTTTGCCAGCCGATCGTTGATCTTCGTGATTGGATGAAGCGACCCGTGGATAGCATCGTGCCCTTGAATAAACAATGCGTACTGACTTGCGCCAATTACAAGAAAGGCTGTCAGATACATCCACCAGTGATGAACGAACGACAATGCGACCAGGGCCGCTATTATGCAGACCCAGCTTATAATCAAATCTCGGTAAACGCGCGCCGGATGTGCTGTCATCCAGGAATGCAGGTCCTCTCTGGGTGCAGCCTTCCTGATGTCCGTCATTATCGAAGCGATGTCGTTATAATTTGTGTTGCTCATAGTCTTGGCCACCTCGAATACGATCAATCACGCTTTCTGAAACACGAATAGATTGTTGAGCCCGATCTGGAATTTCCTTGCTGCAACCAGTTTTAATCCGGCTGACGAGAATATCGATGGAGTCTGACTGACATCGAATTCGTAATGTTGCTCCAGCGCCATCCCATCGATCAGTTTGAAAAACATCAACACGTCCAGAATTCGATCCACGACAGGCGACGGCACGGTTATCAACAGGTAGCCACCTGCCTTCAGGTACTTTGCGCAATTTTCTGCAAAGGGTTTCTGTTGTTCTGTCGGTATATGTTCCAGGACTGCCAGCATCGTTATCGCATCAAACGGGCGAGCGTCCGGCAGATCGTTAGGGAACAATCCTTTGATAATTCGAGCGTTGTTATCCTGTGTCTCCGACTCGGTATCAGGATCGATCCCGACATACTCGCCTAATCCGGATACCTCTCTTGAGAGAACTCCGTCAGAGCACCCGATGTCCAGGACGCGTGCACCCTGCGTCAGGAAAGGGCGAACTTTGTTGATGCGCCATCGCTGCAAGAATCGATCAAGCGGTTTCATCGGTTAAGCGACGCCTCCTGTTTGTTGTATTTGTATGGCGTGTGCGCAGCCCTAGGACGCTCAGGAAAAAGCTGCCCAGGATCGTTTCAACTCCAAGCGTAAGCGCAACCAGTGATGGAATTGCGGCTCGCAATGTATCCGACGGATCCAGGTGTCCAAATGATACCTTGCTCCAAATGATGATCGGAGTGATCGAGCCCAGCAAACCCGAAAGGAACAGAACCACGCCTATTACCAATCCGTGCTCAAGCGTTATGTGTTTGCCCAGTTTGTTCAATCTATGGTCCGGTGGTAACAGTCCTTCACTGATCGCAAAGACTTTTGCAAAGATCGCGAATGTAACAGCCTGATAACCGATCAACACCGCAATCGCGGAATAGAGCATCGTTTGAATATCCAGGCCTATTCGTCCGATGAATATCGGACCTGGGACCAGGCGGGCCATCGCAAGTGATCCGGCCAGCATTAGAAATATTCCAGGATAGAGAAACAACCATCGCGGGCTGTACAAAAGCATGAACCGAAGATGACGCCATCCATCTGTCCACGGTCTCAGGTGTGGCGGTCGTGAACGCCCATCGGGATCAAGTGTCGTGGGCACTTCTGCAATCTTCAGCCCCAGCAAGGTGGATTTGATGACCATCTCGGAGGCATACTCCATTCCGGTTGTCTGCAAATCCATCTTCTTAAAAGCAGCGACTGAATAGCCGCGCATGCCACAATGGAAATCGCTTGCAGGGCACTTGAAAAAGAGATTGCCGATCCCGGTAAGAATGGGGTTGCCGATCCAGCGATTTTTCCAGGGCATCGCGCCGGTTCTGATGCCGCCTTTAAAGCGATTGCCCATTACAAGGTCGTATCCTTCACGGAGTTTTTCAACGAACAGGCTCAAAGATGAAAAATCGTAGCTGTCGTCCGAATCGCCCATGATCACGTATTTTCCGCGCGCTGCCAGCGTGGCGTAATAAAGCGCCGCACCGTAACCGCGAATCGGCACATCGATCACGCGAGCTCCGCATCGGCGAGCTATCGCCTGCGAGCCGTCGGTCGATCCGTTGTCGCCGATGACGACCTCGCCGCTGACGTTATGCTGTTCGAGAAAACCGATGGCTTTTCGAATGCAGGTCTCCAGCGTTTCAGCCTCGTTCAGGCAGGGCATGACGATCGTCAGCTCGACCTGATACTGGATTTCGTTCGGTGACTCTTCGTCTACTTCGACAGTCACAGCGTCTGTTAACGGCAGTGAATGTATGATTGAGGTTGCCATTTTGTTCAGCACCTTTTCTTTTTCTACTAACGTATAAAGGGCAGCAGTAATCGCTCTCTGACAGTCCCGATACAGAGACTGCCCTATAAATTTATCGGATTTTCGAGGTGAAATATTTCGCGAAAAAAACAGGACTAATTCATTGCCTAAAGTTCAATGAATGAAGGATTTAAATTGATTGAAAATTGCGGATTTAATGGGTGGCTCTAACAGCCTCTTCGGTTTGTGTTACCGGCGATCTGAATACGATCTGGCTGTAAACCGTGAAATTCCAGATTATCTGAAAAGCCACTGACACAAACAAACCGACGTTCGCCCATGCGGTCAACCCAAGGCCCATTACCGGCGGGACATATTTGTAAATCACAGAGCTTATGCCAATTCCAATTATTGCTCCAATCAGAGTCAAGACGAAAAACAGCGAATAGGTGTTCGCTCCGCCCTTTTGAGATTTGAAAGTCCAGTTCCTGTTCCACAGATAACTGTTTGAAACTGCGCAGATAAAGCCTATGGATAGAAAAATGGTGTATGCGATGACGCCGCGTCTGTTTGTTATCCACAGTAATAAGTTCAGCACTCCCCAAGAGATGCCAAAATTGAAAATTCCTATCAGTGCATACTTCGTAAACTGCTCTTTCAGGCGTCTAAAATCCATAAAGCGAACAACTCACCAGATTATTAATAGTGTTGAATGAAGAGACCTTAGCAAATCAACCGATAAACTCCGCTTCATTTCAGAATTGAAACGAAGAGCATAAGCTTCCCTTGTCCAAAAAACAATGATACTTGAAATCAGATTTCGCCGCAGGAAATAGTTGCCATTCTTACGAAAACAGAGAATAGCTGGATTTCAACTCAGAGAATTTTGACAGGACCTTGAATGACTGACGGCAACTGGACAAAGTCTCGCCGATCTGTTGAATATTCTTTTCGGAAAGCGGCTGCCCCGTCTCTGCCATCATCGTCAGGTAAGTAACCTTTTCGGGTCTCAATCCCATTAAGCGCGTGGCCGTCGCATCTACCGCGGTCAGATTCGTTCCCATTATTATCACATTCGATTTAACGGTATCACCGGCCAGCGGGCCGTTGCCTTCCATGCCTTCTATTCCATCGATGATAGCGAAACTGGGTTTCAAGGCAGTATTGATATCGACGACGCTGCTTTCAATTCCGTGCCAGTGCAGAACATTCTTTGGCCAGCCGTAGATCACGCTCGGCACGGTCCCGAACATATTTTTAAGAGAGAGGGTTACTCCAACCCAATGATGTGTTTTGAGCTTTGGCATCGATACCACAACATCGGCGCCCAGCACCGTTTTGGGGAAGTACATCTGGTGCAGCAACGTCTGATTAAACGGCAACTTTATCTTCGCGGTATCATCCAGGTTGAGATCGACGAACTTCAGCTTTGACGATTTAATCACATAATCGAGACCGGATTGTTCCAGCAGTATTTCTGTGTCGCGCCTGTGACCCGGCCCCTCGGCAACTATCACTTCGCGCGCGCCCAGCGAACGAAATGCGTCCGCGGCCGCCGCGACCATCGCCGGATTGGTGTTTACTTTATGGGAATCGAAATACTCGACCAGATTCGGCTTCAGCAAAACCGTTTTATCTTTAATCTGAAGCTGGGGAAAATCATTAACGCCGCGCTTTATGATATCGACCAGGTCAGATTGATAAGATGTGGCTTTGTATATCGCAACCTGGGCAGATCCTTTTTCGTGGATTATTTGACTGGAGCAGCGCAATGCCGCTCCGCCCATACCGGCGGCGGCTGCGAATTTAAGAAAATTGCGGCGAGAGAATTTATTAGACACGGAAAATATTTCCCATCCCTCCTGCCTTTATTTTGCTCTGATCGGTCGTATCCAGCGAAAGTGCCGCGACCGCGGTCAAATGAGCGTTGCCCATCCAGCTTCCATCAGGCATCTGACGGGCGTTCAAAAGGTTTTTATATTTGTCCGTCTCTCTGCCATAAACGTCAAAGCAGAGAATAGTGAGTGCAAGATTGAGCGCCGACTGATTGCGTTCAATTTCGCGCGTTAAATAGTCCAGGCCTTTATCAATGATCGACTGTCGATCAGTCTCGCCCTGCAATGCCATCGCGGCCAGCGCGGTAGTCGGCAAATACGAAGTCAAGTGTTGACCTAGCACCTCCCGATTACCATAGTTCCAGCCTCCGTCCTTGCACGCCCGGTCTAATAGCAGGTTAGTTCCTTCGGCGACTCGGGGATGATCCCTACGGTCCGCCAGCTTAAGCGCGATTAATGCGTAAGAAGTAGGTTCCACCCAGCCAAATGTCATCTTGACCCAGCCCCAGCCGATTAGTTTACCGTTGAGATCCACATCTTCAGTTTCGTTGACCGGAGCACTCTCGAACTTTAACGCCCATTCCCGAACTGTTGCCTGCATCGTGGGATTCTGCTTCAGCTTAATCAAAGCGATCAGGTAGAGCAGGGAAGTCCAATGATCTTCGACATGTCCTGGGATCCTCAGCGCGCCATTCGACGTGCAATTTGCCGCTAGCCAGTCCAGTCCACGCAGCGCGGCGCGTTTCGATTTTCCTTCGTCGCTCCAAATCGCCAGGGTCGCATAAATTGTTGGTTCCGGAGAACTCTCCCGTCCGGGCAGATAGGCCCAGCCGCCGTCGGCGTTCTGCGATTGAATCAAATAGTTCTTTGCGTTGGTAGTTGTATCAGTCATCGCAACTTCGATATAGCGATCTGGTTCTCTTATATTCTTATCGTTAGCAGCCCCGGAATGGATTAGATATGAAATACGCGATTAATCGGTTAATCCACGGGAATGTAAAGATTAACACTCCGTCAGTGTTGTGAAAAGCGCTGCAAAAAGAAAAGGCGGGCGCGGGGCCCGCCTGTATTCTCTGTATTCATCAGCTGACTGAAAGATTAGCTGCCTGACGCGACCACACCGATGGCAGTATCAGTTTGCGATGCCGCCGCTCCTGACGCATTCGCACGGAGCACAAAATCTTCGTAGATACCAAATCCTCGTTTGCCGCTGCTGCCGACGGTTACAGGCACACCGGTAACTCCAAACGCTGCAGATGACGCACTGACATCGTTAAAAGTGTAGTTGTCGCGTTGGACGCCATTGGTCATTTGGCCGTCAAGGAAATTGTTGGTGGCCAGTGTTGCCAGGTTAGCATATGTGCCGTTAAGTGACAGCGATGTTGCTTCGGCGCTGCCCACGGTGCGAAGAGTACCGATGGCTGCCGATTCATTTGCCGCCATACGGGCTGAGA
>DASRDY010000289.1:0-10951 GCA_035652355.1 Blastocatellia bacterium | reverse complement strand
GGGGACATTCAAGCTGGATAAATGGAATGAGTTCTTTGCGGGATACAAATTAAGCTCCAGCGACGATAACACATTCCACGTGGTTCCTGCTGAAAAAGGCGATTCGGCATTCTTCACCTCATACGAAAAAGATGGCAGGTTCATCACCTATTATGGCGACAATCACCCTGTCTATGCTGGCAACGTCGTGAAGGCGATGGCCAGTGCTAAGTTCGGCTTCCCACATATTGTCAAATTGTTCGAAGGTGAACTCTCAAAACTTGATCCATCAAAACAGGAAGAACGTGAAGAGGCATTTCGACAGCTTGCCTCAGGGCTGACTGACTCGCTGAAGCCGACTGTTGTTCGCGTTGATCGCCTGACTCCGACAATCGTCGAAGTTATCGTGCGCGCGCCATTCGCAGCAGAGCGTTTCCATCCTGGTCAGTTTTATCGTTTGCAAAATTACGAAGTGAACAGCACGGAAATCGCTGGCACTAAGTTAATGATGGAAGGCATTGCGCTGACCGGCGCCTGGGTAAATAAGGCAGAAGGTCTGCTGAGCATGATCGTCCTGGAGATGGGCGGCAGTTCGCGTTTGTGCGCTTCGTTGAGATCCGGCGAGCCTGTTGTTGTAATGGGACCGACGGGCGCTCCGACAGAGATCCCGACCGGCGAGACAGTTCTGCTGGCGGGCGGAGGACTAGGCAATGCAGTTCTCTTCTCGATTGGCAAAGCCCTGCGTGAAAACAACAACAAGGTGATTTACTTTGCTGGCTATAAAAAAGGCGAAGACCTTTACAAACAGGACGAAGTCGAAGAATCCAGCGATCAAATCATTTGGTCGACCGATGCTGGTTGTGAGATTCAGCCTCGTCGTCCACAAGATCACCATTTCCGTGGCAACATCGTCCAGGCAATGAAATCATATGCCGAAGGCAAATTCGGCGAAGTAGTATTTGACTTTAAAACCGTAGATCGCATTATCGCAATCGGTTCAGACCGAATGATGGCGGCCGTGAAAGCTGCGCGTCGCCCTGATGGTGTACTGGGGCAATTCTTCAGGCCAGACCACGTGGCGATCGGTTCCATCAACTCACCTATGCAATGCATGATGAAGGAAGTCTGCGCCCAGTGTCTGCAGAAGCACGTCGATCCTGTTACCGGCGAAGAGACGAAACCGGTCTTTTCCTGCTTTAACCAGGATCAAAAACTGGACGAAGTGGACTTTAAGAACCTGAATGATCGTCTGCGAGCTAATACCGTGCAGGAAAAGTTAACGAACCTCTGGATGGATCACCTGTTGAAGCTTCATCCTATCGAAATGGTCTAATCTGTGACAATCAGTCTGCGCTGGTAACCAACGTAGGACATCAAGCGGGAATCGAAACACTTTCGATTCCCGCTTTTTTCATGTACTTCCGCCTCTACTTGTCGTGCTTCCCTTTTCCGGCTTTTGATTTCGTGGTTGACGATAGTAAACTCAGAATTGCCTTGCCGTCTGGCGTTCCCAGTCCTGTACAGGCGTCCCACCCTGCGCGAGCGCTATATCCGCCATTGTTGCCTAATGTAATATCGTGAAGCGCATGGCTGCCTGCCGATCCGTTATAGAGTTCTGGATTTATGAATCCCACATTTCGCTGTAGCTTTTGATTTATCAGCGCAACCAGAGCGGCCCATAATGGCGCAACTGCGCTGGTTCCGCCCAGCACTACTTCCTTGCCGTCAACT
Source organism: Blastocatellia bacterium (assembly GCA_035652355.1). Classification (GTDB taxonomy): domain Bacteria; phylum Acidobacteriota; class Blastocatellia; order DASRDY01; family DASRDY01; genus DASRDY01. The sequence continues at coordinate 9,241 of DASRDY010000289.1, read as the reverse complement.
CTGACTTTATAACCGGTGGCAGGATCGGCGTTGCCCGCCACATCAGGGATTCCTCTTCCTTTGCGTTTGCCAGGATTAATAGACGACGGAATTTTGGATTTAGACTGATAAGACGGAACCGCAAATACGTCACTTATTCCACCGCCCGTTGCCCCGTGGCCGGGACCATCGTTCCATACGACTTCACTTTGTATTTTAGCCCCGGAACCCACCAGCTTTGTTCCGCCGCAAGCGAGTAAGTGCGGACTCGACGCTGGAAAATTGACGTGCGCGTGGCCATCAGCGACACCGTCACCGAATCCGTGATCGCCTGCGGCGCAGGTGATGGTAATACCCAGCGCGGCCGCCGATTGCAGAGCATTATCAATTGTAATCATTGCCTGCCTGGACCATGTGTTCTCAGGGCCGCCCCAGCTTATTGATAGAATGGTTGGCTTATGCTGAGTGTCGTGGATCGCTTTCGTAATCGAATCGACAAATCCTCTGGACGTGTTTGGCGCGAAGTAAACAACAATCGATGCTTTCGGAACGATTGCCGCGGCCACTTCAATATCCATCATCACTTCGCCATCTATACTGACGGGATCGCCAATTGGACTGTTGTGACAATGATCGACCGATACCGCCGTGATCTTCGGCGCGTGAATGTCCAGTTGCGAAAAATACGCATTCAAATCAGCAGAGCGATAACCACCACCCAACTCGATCATAGCGATACATTGCCCAGCGCCATCCCCATCGGGAAAATCATATAGTTTGGCCAGTTGCAGGGGAGTATAAGAGATCGGCGGAGATTGTGTCGGCGTCGCGGTATTCTCCTTTGGTTTGAAATGGCGAAAAAACGGAGTCGCTTGGGGACGATTGTCGAGACCGAACACGCCTTCGATAATATGGTGGATCTCCGCCGGAACGTGAATCGAGCCAGTGCGTCCGCGATATTTTCCTCCAGGATGTTCGTAGGTAGCCAGGCTGACGCCAAAAGCATCGCTCATATCCGCTACCTTACCTGACAGGATCACAGAACGTCGTGGAAGGCTGGACTCAACCACAGTCAAATTGTGTTCTTTTGCGAACTTCTCAATCTGCTCTATATCTTTCGGATCGGCGCCGTATGTTTTCTCAAATTCTTCGTGGCTCAGGTGGTGACGTTCGTGAGGTTGCGCGGAGTGGGTTTCAATCAATGAAGCAATATCGTCCTTTGAATCAGCCCGACGACGAACGCGAACTGTGACTTCGATTTGCTCGTTTGGATCGGCCGGTCTGGTAACGCGAGCGCCGGGCAAAGGGTCGCGCTCGCTGCCTTGAACCGTTTTACGTTCTTTGGACGGCATACCTGACTCCTTCAGCTAAACTTTGCGATGGAGTTCGACTAGTTAAAGCTTGGATCGCTGATCGATTTCACCTTAATCTGTGGAGCATATTTGCTAGCGATCTTCTGAATCTCGCTCGCTTTTCCGATCAAAACAAAAACCAAATCGTCAGTCGGAAAATACTGTTTGATAATTCGATTCGCATCGGCAAGTGTCATTGAGTCGATCTTCGCGTACAGGTTGTTAACGTCGCTTTCATCCAGACCGTAATACTCCAGCGTCGTCATCAAAGAAGCAAGCTGGTCAGAAGTCTCGACCCGCGGCGGGTATTGTCCCTTGATGTAATTCTTCGCTGAGGTCAACTGCTGTTCGGTGATTCCTTTTTCGTGGAGGTCCTTAAGGATACTGAGAGCCATGTCGATTGCTTTTTCAGTGCTCTCGTTTGCAGTGTAACTTGAAATAGCAAACGGTCCGGCGGCTCTCAATTGCTCAAAGGAAGAGTCCGCGCCATAGGTCAGTCCTGAATTTATCCGCAATCCGGAATTCAGCAGCGAAGTAAACCGACCTCCAAAGAGCGTGTTCACAACATTGATATACACGCGATCCGGATTTGTTCGAGCTATGCCGACGTTGCCGATCATAAAATAGGTCTGCGTTGAATCGGGTTTGTCTACCAACAGCAGTCGCTTCCCTTTTACCGCTGGCGCATCTTTCAACTCGATTTTTGGCGAAGGCCCGCCAGACCAGGGTTCAAATTTGGAAGTCAATACGTTTTCCATATCCGCGATGTTGATGTCGCCAGCAACTGCGAGAATAGTATTCGAGGGCGAATAGTAGCTTTCGTAAAACTTCAGAATATCGTCGCGCGTGATGTTGGCAATCGAAGTCTCTGTCCCATCAACCGGACGAGCATAAGGGTGGTCTCCATAAAGGAACGCGTCGAAATAAATGCCAATCACATTCGACGCATCGTCCTTGGCAGATTTAAGCTGATCAATCGTCTGTTTCTTATCCTTTTCGACTTCGTCCTGAGGGAAGGTCGGGTTGATCATCACATCACTCAATAGATCAAGCCCCTTGTCGATGTCCTTTTTGAGAAATTCCGCCGCCCCCCGAGTGAAATCTCCTCCAGCGTCGAACCCTACCTCTCCGCCGATGAAGTCGGTTTGCTCGGAAATCTGATCTTCGGTTCGAGCCTTGGTTCCTTTCTTCAGCATGTCGGCCGTAATCGCCGCCAGACCTTCTTTACCGACCGGGTCTGCAACCGAACCCGCTTTCACAATCACGTTAAAGCTGACAATCGGAACGCCATGTCGCTCCATCAATAACAGAGTCATTCCGTTTTTAAGTTTTACTTTTTTAACCGGCGGAAGCTTTAACTGATCGTTTGCACTTACAGGAACGGAGGCAAATGAAGTCAGCGTTGCCCCTAGCAGAATAGCGGTTAAGAATGACGGTTTTATTTTTCTATTAACGTTCATTGCCGCCTCCTTTCGGATCTGCCGACTCGGGAACCAGCGTTGCCACCGTGCGGTTTTTGTCAGAGAAATATTTCTGCGCCACGCGTCGCACATCTTCCTTAGTGACTTTGTTGAATTCATCCGCTGCGGTGAAAAGCCGGTGATAATCGCCAAAGAAAACCTCATAACTTCCAATGGCGCTTGCCTTGCCGTTAATCGTCTTCATATTCCTGTAGAAGTTCGCCAGCAATATGTTCTTTGCCTTTTGCAATTCGTTATCGGTGACAAAGTCTGTTTTCGCTTTGTCCAGTTCTTCATAAACTGTCTTTTCGACTTTGTCGGGCGACACACCGTCTTTAGGCTGGGCGTTAATGATAAAAAGCGTGGGGTCGAACGAAAGCTGGTATTCGCTTTCAACCGATAATGCCAGTTGATCTTTATCAACCAAGCGCTGGTACATTCGCGAGCTTTCCCCGGCAAAAAGAATCGTCTGCAGCACCTCCAACGGATAATAATCCGGACTGGCCGTTTCCGGTACGTGATAGCCGATCATCAACAGCGGCAATTGAGCGAACTTCTTTACGACCACACGGCGTTCACCCATCTGCTCTGGCTCTTTTGTGGTAACAGGCGGAGGCGGAGCGTGCGATGGAATCGGTTCAATATACTTTTCCGCGAGCTTGAAAATTTCGTCGGCGGTGACGTTGCCCGAAACCACCATAGTAGCGTTGCTGGGCGAATAGCCCATCTCGAAATGATGTTTCAGATCGTCCATCTTCCAGTTCTGGATGTCTACCATCCAGCCGACGACCGGCCAATGATAGGGGTGAGCAGTGAAAGCTGCCGCCCAAAGTTGTTCATTCAGCAGCCCTGAGTTTTCGGAGTCGACCGAAGTCCGCCGCTCGGAGGCCACTACTTCGCGTTCGGATGCAACCATCTTCGGATCAAAAGAGAGGTTTTCGATTCGATCAGCCTCTAAATCGAATATTAGATCAATTGCAGAATGGGGAAACCAATCCTGGTAAACGGTGACATCGTTGTTTGTGAAAGCGTTGTTCGATCCGCCTGCCGCCTCCATGGTCACATCGAACTGTTTCGGACCGTATTTTTTCGCGCCATTGAACATCATGTGTTCGAAGAAATGAGAGATGCCCGTCGTTCCGGGACGTTCGTTGCGTGAACCGATTCTATAAAAGATGTACATCGCAACATTTGGAATCGAAGGGTCTTCATTAACGAGGATCTTCATTCCATTTTTCAGCGTGTGGGTTTTGACCTCGAAATTCTGAGCCTGCGCAACACTGATTAAGCAAAGAATTAATATTGCGCCGAGGCTGAGCCTCGCGACGCGTTTTTTCAACTCCATGAATTCACCTGAAGAATAATGTCTGAATTTATAAGAGCCTGCATTAGGAAGGATAGAAGATGGTGGTGAAAGGTCAAGTGCCTGAGAAAACGCACAACACGTGTGCTATGTCAGTACCAGCTACGGTAGCGGCTGAGTCGATGTTCGGCTGCAACCAACTTGCCACGCACCCAGCCGCTACCGCAGCTGGTACTGACACTAATCACGTACGCGCTATAAAATTAAATACACTTGCACAGCGCAGCACCCCAAGTGAACCCGGAGCCAAATGCCAGGATCATTACCGTCATACCAGACTTCAGCCTCTCATCCCGCACAGCCTGCCACAGGGCCAAAAATGCCGCAGCGCTGCTGGTGTTACCAAAGAGATCGAGGTTGATTACGACTCGATCCTCTGGCAAGGACAGCTTCTTACAAAGCGCCTTCAACAAATTAGCGTTCGCCTGATGCGGAATGACCAGATCAATCCGCTCCAGAGCGACATTGTTTCGTTCGGCGATTTCAATTGCGGCTTCTGACATTTTGCGGACCGCTTGCAGAATAACATTTCTGCCATTCATTGATCCGAAATGTTTGCCTGCAGCAATTGCTTCAGTGTCGAGCCAGTTCGCGCCGTTTGCTGTGCCAGGACTCTTTATTGCCAGGTCTTCGGCAAAGCTGCCGTCAGTTCCAATCAGGATGTCATCGACTCTCAAACAACAGCCGGACTTTCGGGAGAGCTCAATATCGTTTGTAACCAGCATCGCACCTGCGCCATCGCCAAAGAGCATGCTCAATTCAGCGCTGTTGTGACTAAGATTCAGTCCCTTTGATTGAGCTTCTGTTCCAAAACATCCGACCAGCTTTGCGGCGCCCGATTCCACCAAAGATCGAGCAAGCTGAAAACTGTAGAGTATCCCAACGCAACCGGACCTGATATCGACCGCCGGTATGCTTCTACATCCCGCCAATTTATGCTGAACAATAGGCGCTACGCCTGGCATTTGATAGTCGGGAGAGAGAGTGCACCCAATCAGATAATCGATCTGGTCTGAAGATAACCCTGCGCTGCTGAGCGAATCCTGCATCGCCTTAACTGCAAGATTAGAAGCAGCCTGGTCGGGACTCACCCATCGGCGCTCTTTTATACCGGAATTTGCTTCGATCCAGCCGGGCGTGACTTCCAGTATTCGCGCTATTTCGGCGTTAGTGACAATGCGCTCCGGTAAAGCCGCGCCGACCGATGTTATATAGCAGCTCATTGATGCACCGCGCTTCTCTGAATGTACGTTTCTACTTTGTTGATTGTGTCAAAATTTTCCGGACGCAGATCGCTGTCAGAAACCTTGATCCCGCATTCGTTCTCAATGACGGAAACGAAATCGACGAGAGAAAACGAATCCAAAACTCCTGCCAGAAAAAGAGAGCTATTCGCATCGGGCAAACTGGTCCGATTATCTTTGGCTGCTTTCGATAAAAACGACATTACTGATTCAGGTAACATGATTTTCTCCTTTAATACTTCACTGCTGTTTTCCATCGACTGTTCTTTGTGCAACATCGCTGGAAGACAGTTGTTCTTTGTACTTTTCAAACGAGTTGATAATTGCGGTTGAGATCAGGTTTCCAACTATCTCTGATCCTTGCCAGGTTGGATGTGTAAAATCGCCGCCCATCAAACGCGGTCGTGCTTCATACCATTTCGCAACTGTTCCTTCGCCGCCCATTGCCGAATAGGTGTCGAAAAATGCGCATCCTGTTTCTGCGGCGATTCGGCGCTGGTAACTGACAAGTTTTGGAATCATCGGACGGGTGATGATTGTTCCGCCTGGGCCACGCGTGCCGCGATCCATAGGCGAGACCAGCATGATCGACACGTTTGGCAGAGCTTCGCGGATTCGTTTAATGACTTCTTTGGTGTCCTGTTCGTACTGATCCATTCGCAGATTTTCGAACTGGCTTTCATTTGTTCCGTAGTTCAGGATGATTAAGTCGGGATTGCGATGGCGCAGCTCCTGCGTCCAGTGTTCAGCGTCCATGTAATGATCGAGCAATCCGACGTACGCGCCGTTTACTCCGATCGAATCGTACTCAACGCCTTTTTCATTGGCTTCAAACACAACGCCGAACAAACGGATTTCCCCATTGCCGATTGCTTTTATTGTTAATGAGTGCGCGCCTTCTTCGGTTGTTACTTTCTTAAAATCGGAATGAACCTTATCAGCGGCAGTAGGAACCTGAATCGAAGGTTTGCCGTCGATCTCAACACTGAAATCTCCGCCACCCGGTTGAGCAAGAAAATAGATATCGAATGAAGAGACCTTACGACCGACAGGCGCAGTGTCATCTGTGGACAATGTTGCCCACGCTCCTGCCTTGCTGGTTGTGAAGCTCGCGCCGCCCAAACCGAACATGTGATCGCCGCGAGAGATGAACATCGGGTCACTTTTCCAGTCCGAGCTTGCCTCTTGCTTGACTCCAATGTGTCCGTACCACCCCCACGGTTTGCCCAGCAAAACGAATCCGTGCCCAGCATCGCCATATTTCAGTTGAAGGTCCTTACGCACTGTCGACGTAATCCCATCATTAGTTATGGGTGAATCACCATAATGGCAAATGCGAATTTGACCGATGCCGGATTCGACTTTTGCGAGAGCCGCGAAGAAATGATCCAGAGCGTGACCTGAAGGATCTTCAATTGCGCCGGTCTCGATTTGAACTTTAACATCAGATTGCGCGGTCGTGGTTTCTGTCGTCGCCGCGATTGTTTCTGCTGAAGCGCTCTGTGCCTCAATCTGGTGTGTAGGTTTCGACCATCCAAGAGTTATCGGGCTGCTTGGTGTGAAGAACCTGTATCGATGAAGCGCTGGAACAAAGACAGGCAACAGCACTAAAGTCGAAAAAACGAACAGCGCCTGCGCCGTTTTATTCTTCAGGACTGGAGGAATGCCTCTGCCAATATATGCAACAGCCGAATGACTGTCTGACCGATTGCTCTGATTGATCAAAAGTTGTGTCTGATTAATAGTTTTCATTTCACACCCGCCGAATCAAAACCTTGTATAGATGAACGGCACAACATCGCTGCTGGCGATTGTGTAAAGCCCTGCCGCCAGGCAAACTAGAACGACAGCCTGCGCGACGGCTGGCAGACGAACAAAGCCGTTTCGAAATCCTTCCCAAAATCGATCCGGAGTAAGTTGGGCAAGCAAACCGGCTACGATAATCAGTAAGACAGGAAGGGCTAGATTGGTACTGTCACCGGTGAGATTTGTAAGTTGTAGCAGAACTGATTTTGCCTGCCCAACCGTCTCTGCTCTGAAAAAGATCCAGGTAAAACAGATATAGTGAAACGTTAGAATGACGCCGAGCGCTCTCGACACAACCGTGTTTCTCCGCGCAAACAACCAACCCCATTTTTCCGAATTCGATTTCTTTGATCGCCAGGATGAAAACCATCTGTACGCGGCAAGTCCGACGCCATGGAGCGCTCCCCACAAAACGAATGTCCACGTGGGGCCGTGCCACAGACCACCGACCAGCATCGTGATGATCAGGCCCGCGTACAGGATTGTAGAATTTCTCACTCGGCGTCCGACCACAGTAAAGAACACGTAATCGCGAAGCCACGTCGACAACGAGATGTGCCATCGCCGCCAGAACTCAGGCAGGTTTTCTGAACGATACGGAGCATTGAAATTCTCAGGCAATTTAAACCCCAGCAGCATTGCAGCGCCGATTGCGATGTCGCTGTAGCCTGAAAAATCAGCGTATATCTGCAATGCGTACCCGTAGATTGCTGCCAGGACTTCAATCGAAGAGAACCGGTCCGGAAAATCGAACACTCTGTCGACGAAGTTTGTGGCCAGATAATCGGCGACTGCCATCTTTTTGATCAGACCTATAGCAATCAGAAACAGCGCCTGTCCGCCGACTTCTGCGGTCAGCACTTTTGACTCGCGCAACTGAGGAAGCAATTGTTTGGCGCGCAAGATCGGACCGGCAAGAATCGTTGGAAAAAATGAAATGAATGTCAGGTATTCAAAATAGTTTTGCGCGGGCTCTGTATCTTTGCGATAAACATCAACAACGTAAGCGACCGACTGAAAGATGAAGAACGATATTCCAATCGGAGCGAGCAAATTCAGATGCCTTACCTGAACGTGCAATCCGAAGAAAGAAAGTCCGCTGCCGGCTGATTCAATAAAGAAGTTTGCATACTTGAAAACGCAGAGGACTCCAATATCGATAAAAAGCGAGACTAACAGCAGAGCCTTTCGCGCGCGCTTGCTCTCAAACCTCTTCATCGCGCCAGTTGTATTGAAGTCTATTGTCGAAACCGAAAAAAGCAGTAGAAGTGGCCACAACCCTGCCTGCGCGTAATAGAGGTAACTGGCGATCAGCAGGAATCCGATTCGCCAATTCGCTTTATTGGCAATCGACCAATAGATGAAAAAGACCGCTATGAGGAAGACAAAAAATTTACTGCTTGTGACCAGCATGACTGTTAGCTCCGTTTGATTCGGCGGAAAGGTATCGGTCATATCCGCGCATCAGCTCTTGATAGAGGAGGCTTGCAACATACTTGTATCCGGCCGAAGTCAGGTGCGTGTGATCGCCTTGAGCGAGCGCAGGCGATTCTTTCGCCCATTTTGCTATCGAACCTGTTCCGCCCGTCGCATGGAACAGATCCCAAAATGCAGCACCAGATGACAATGCAACCTGGCGCTGAACATTAACAAACTGTGGCAGCACGGGGATTGTTTGCCAGTGTCGCCCGATGCGGATAGCTCGATCCGGTGGCGCTATTACTAGCAACGACGCAGTGGGCGCAGACTTATGAAGCCGTTTGAGTATTTCTGCGAGTTCTGCTCTGTATATGCTGAGATCTAGATCAGCGTCGCCGACTTCGTTCGTACCGTAGGCGACAATAATTAAATTGGGTTCTCTGCGTTTGAGATTGCTTGCCAGAATCGACCAATCCCACGTCAGAAACCTGTTTGCGCGCGCTCCGTTAATCCCGAGCTCGTCATAGATAACCCCGTTGTTGTCGCGCTCTGCGTCAATGCCAAAAATAGTTACCGGTTTGTTTGTGAGCGTGCGAATCTCTATTGAGTGCGGTCCGG
>DASRDY010000288.1:0-11245 GCA_035652355.1 Blastocatellia bacterium | reverse complement strand
CCGCTTAAACGAACCTATCGCTAAGTTGATACCACGATTGAAAGAGAAATACCCACTCGTGTTATTGTCCAATACCAACGACAGCCACTGGCGGTGTATAAGAAACGGTTTCACTGACACGTTTTCGCATTTCAATCCGTGTCTGGTGTCATATGAACTCAAACGATCTAAACCTGACAGAGAAGTCTATCTTGAAGCAGCGAAATGCACCGGTCACTCGCCGGAGCATTGTCTGTTCGTCGATGATATTGAAGCTTATGTTGAAGGCGCTCGCGCGGCGGGACTGCAGGCAGTTCAATATGTAGGCGCGGAGACTGACGAGTTTCTAGAGTCGCTTCTTTAGAGCGATAGCTTAAATGTAAGACCGTCTCAACATCTCGGCCGCGCTTTCATCGAGCTGTTCGGCTCGGCGGACTTCTTCAAACCGGGCAAGCAGATCGTCAACGCGAAGACGTTTCTTGTCTGCTCCGCGAAAATCGTAAATGATCTGGCCTTTGTGCATCATTATCAATCGGTCGCCGAGATTTGCCGCCTGATGCATTGAGTGCGTCACCATTAGCGTAGTTAATTTGTCACGAGAAATGATTTTGTCGCTGAGAGAGATAACCTGATCCGCGCTCTTTGGATCAAGCGCGGCCGTGTGTTCGTCCAGTAGCAGAAGCTTCGGTTTCAGCCACGTCGCCATCAACAGAGTCAGGGCTTGTCGCTGCCCACCGGATAAGCTGCCAATTGCATTATCCAGTCTGTTTTCCAGCCCCATATTCAAGCGGCTGACATTGTCTTTGAATTCGTTCATTCTCTGCGACTTCAAAGCCCAGCCGATTCCTCGTGGCTGACCACGTTTGGCTGCTAACGCAAGGTTTTCAGCTATGGTCATGTTTGGCGCAGTGCCGCTGAAGGGATTCTGAAATACCCGGCCGATCAATTTCGCACGTTTATGCTCTGGCCATTTGGTGACTTTATTGCCATCGAGATTTATATCGCCCGAATCGACGAAGAAAGTTCCTGCAACCGCATTGAGCAATGTGGATTTTCCCGACCCGTTTGTCCCGATGATGATGACAAACGAGCCTTCATCTACCTTCAGGCTCACACGGTGTAATGACCGCACCTCGTTCGGAGTGCCCGGATTGAACGTCTTTGATGCGGCGTTGATTTCAAGCATGGGCAGCCGTCGCCTTTCCTTTTTTGTCCGTTTGCATCGCGATATTTCGCGCCTTGTTCGACTTAACTTTTCCCAGCAGATTCGGCAGGATCAGCGCAACGAACACAAAAACAGCGGTGATCAATTTCAAATCGTTTGGGTTCAATCCCCATCGCAATGCAATCGCCACCATCAATCTGAATAAGACTGAGCCCATAACTGCGCCGGTGATTGTCAGCCCAAGGCTTTGCGTTCGAACCAGAGCTTCTCCGATAATAACGCTCGCCAGTCCCCACACGACCATTCCGATTCCCATCTGCACATCGGCAAAGCCCTGGTATTGAGCCAGCAGCGCGCCCGACAATCCTATCAGGCCATTTGAAAGCGCCAGGCCGGCAATGATCATCGTATCTACATTGACGCCCAACGCGCGGATCATCTGATCATTATCGCCGGTTGCGCGCATTGCAGTGCCGACGTTCGTTCGGAAGAACGCATACAGAATGATTCCCGCGATGATAATTGCGATAGCGATCAGAGTGAGGCTCGAAATATCACGTACTCCCACTTCCCATCCAAAGAGATTGATATTCTCCGAGGCTCCAAACACTTTTGCGCCTGCGCTTTCTGCCATACTGGACAGAGTACGAGCCGACATCAATGGAACATTACTCTTGCCCATGACGTGAAGATTCACTGAATAGAGCGCGGTCATCACCAGGATTCCCGCAAGTAACCCATTGATCTTGAACTTTGTATGAAGAATGCCGGTGAGAGCTCCGGCAATAAATCCAGCGCCGAACCCGGCTGCGCTGGAAATTATCGGATTAAAGCCCGCCACTAACATTACGGCAGCGACGGATGCTCCAAATGTTATCGATCCGTCAGCGGTGATATCAGGAAAATGAAAAATGCGAAAGCTGATCAGCACCCCTAGCGCCAGCAGCGACAAAATTAAACCGATTGTTAACGCTCCGATAAGGAGAGTCACGATTGATCCTTTCGCAGAGGTGCGATCCAGCAGGCGCCTCTGATAAATTCGCTTTGACCAGCGCCGGAAATCTGCCGGTCGTCAGTCAACAAGTGAAGCACATCTCTGACATTCTCTGACTCGAACAATTTCGTTACGGTCGATTTCAGGTTCAGGACGCCTTTTTGCAACGGCCGATATGGGAATGCTGCCGCGTGAAAATGGCCCACAAGGGCGGATCCAGCATTTAGCGGTCGAAGCAAATTCTGCACTTCCTGCATTGAATCATTTATTGCCACGCCTGCGACTAATGCCACACCACGCGTGTGTGATCTTTCAGAGCTGAACGATATCCACTCGCGAACGCCAGGATGTTCAAACGGCGCGCCAGCGGCGGCTGCAACTGCAGGAGATTTGCGCAGAGATGCGCCCATCAGTCCGGCCGATTCCGCTACTGCAACCATACCGACACTATTTACCTTGATAATTTCTAAACACTGATTGATCAGATCGCTGAGAGTAATCGACCCGGCGTCTTTCTTTGCTTCGAATCTTACGAGGTGCGAGAAATCCCCTTCGCATTTTAGTCCATACAGAACTTTCATCTCTGGAACCAATGTTCCCGTCGAGAGCATATAGTCAGGAACATTGGTGTTATCGGTCGGCAAATAAGACGCGGCACCCGCAGCCGTCAGGAACTCGCCAAACCGATTCTGGCAATCTCGGAAATCGCTGCCAAAGGCTCCAAGCCCAACACCAAAGCTCGTTTCGGGAAAACTGATGTTATGAACGTCACCTTCGGTAAATCTGCAACCGTTCAAAAGATCAGGATTGCCAATCACTTTGCATTGGAGTTTCGCATTCGGCGAAAGATCGAATACTTCAAAGATAGCGGTTGGTCCTTCCAGCTTTCGAGCAGAAGTTGCGCTGGTTTTTGTGTCATCAGGTTTACTGACGGGCGCAGCGAACAAAACCTTTAGACCGGACATCTCCAGAACTTTGCGGACGTTTTCTGAAGGACTTGTAACGAAAAAAGAGCCCTGGATGCTTCCGAGCTGTTTGTAAAACATCAGCAGGACTCGAATGCCCGCCGAGCTGATATAGGCAACGTTGGCCATATCCAATCGTATGTGATGCGCTCCCTGACGAACGATATCTTCCAGGGCGCTGATCAAATGATCGGCCCAATAACCATCCAGTCGGCCGTTTATGCTCACCTGCCAGGTTTCGCCTGATTGTTGAGTATTGATTTCCATATTTAGTTGCCGATTACCTCGTCGGCCCGTTTAATCAAATCCGGTGGAATCTGCAGACCGCAGTTGCGAGCTTCATCGCGATTTATTGTAATCTTTGTTTTCTGCGTCGGTTGAATCGGCATCGATGCGGGGCTTTCGCCGCGCATTATTCGTGCCGCCATTAATGCTGCCTCTTTGCCAGCGTCATAGAAATCACGCGCCACTACCACGCTTGCGCCTAATCTGGATTGGGGGCTGCTAAAGGCAAAGACAGGCAATTTGGCCCGTTTTGCGGCCTGGCTGATACTCGTAAAAGTCGCCCCTGACAGGTTGTCTGATATCTGGCACACTGCATCGATCTTGCGGTTCATCAACGCCAGCGCGGAATCCGCAACATCGCTGCTGGAATTTGCGGGAACGGCTTCGACTTCTAAGCCTGCCTTCTGTGCCGCCGCAATTAGCAAGCCTTTGTAGTAAACCGAATTGACTTCAGCCGGAGCAAAGATAGTCCCGATCCGATGTGCCGACGGAAGCGTTTGACGAATGACCGTCATCATTTCATCGAACGGACTGACTACAGAGGTTCCCGTCAGATTTGGTAAGTGATCCTGATTGCTCTTTCCGGCACCTAATGACAGCGGCTCTCCAACGAGCGTAAAGACTATCGGAATCGAATGAATCTTTTGTATCGCCGTCTGAAGCGATGGCGTCGATAACGACAGCAGCATGTCGGATCCATCTGTTAACGTGGCATCCATAATGCCGTTCATTGTCGCAATGTCGCCTTGCGCGCTCCGCTTTTTTATTTCGTAGTCCCTGTTTTCGACGAGGCCGGCCGCGACAAAACCGTCTCTCAGACCTTTTTCAGCCTCTTCCGCAGTGGGGGTCTCGATGTACATCGCCATGCTTAGTTGCCATTTCTTCGAAAGAGGCTTTGAATCTGCCGCAGTCGTTTTTGGCGCCGCAGCTTTTTCGTGTACTCCGTTTTCGTCTATGACAACATCAGCGTTTGCGAGCACGTCATCGGGTATCCGCCACAGGTCCTTCAATCCCGTCAAAGCAGTTTTGTTGACCAGGAGTTGTTGCGGAACAACATTCCGAATTGGGATTTTACTTGAATCGGAGCCTTTCAAAATATCCGCCGCCAGGGCGCCCGATTGTTTACCGACCTCGTAAAAGTTTGCGCCCAGATCGAACAACCCTCCGCGCTTTGCTGTTGGCGGAGTCAGCGTAAATACCGGAATCTTTCCTTTGCGCGCAGCCGTGAGTACAGATTCGACCGCAACCATTACAGTTACGTCGCCGCCGATCCACAGAGCTTCAGCGCCTCGCGAAACCACGGAACTGGCAGCTTCGAAAACAGCAGACGAGCTGTCAGCATTTGCTTCAATCAGGGTGATTCCCATCGCGCTGCACACTTCGCGAGCCTTCGTCACATAGGCCCGCGAATTTGCTTCTGCGACATTCCACACTACCCCGACGGTTTTCAGGCCTGGATACATTTTGCGCGCGAGCTCGAAACTGCCTTCGACCGGCATGAAGGTTCCGATGCCGACAAAATATTTCGGGTGATCGAGAGGATTTTCTCGCTTGAGTCCGACGCCAGCAATATAAGGATCTGCGACTGCTCCGAAGACGTGCACTGCCTTCCCACTTTTGTTGGCATTCGCGACTGCTTGCATGGAAAGCGTGCTGGACGTAAGGACCATGTCATATTGACCACCGGTGATTTCTTTCGCGATGTTATTGTCGGTGGCTACATCGTTTTCGGCGTTATATCTTCTGATAGAAATTGTCTTCCCATCGACGAAGCCTTCCGCGGCCAGTGCGTCAATCATTCCTCGGATCGTATCGTCCAAAAGCGGCTGTGAAGCGTGCTGAAGGAAAGCTATGTGTGGAATTCGTTTGTTCGAAGAAGTGCGGCGATTCAAATCGGAGACTAACAGCGCGGCCGAAGCCAGCGCAATAAGCAGCAGTCCTAATGAGAGTCGCTTCAATGCGAATAACATTCCGAAACCTCGTTCGGGCAAAATCGGTAAAAGGCTATTTGGCGCTTATTGCTTCGGCCAAATTCGGAAAGATCCTGAAAATCGTCAGGAATCCTGTTATCTCAAAAACCTGCTTGATGTGATCTTTCATTCCGCAGAAATCCATCTTCCCTTTGTCAGGCAAAAGCTTGTTTGCCGCAAAGACCAGTACCCGAAGACCAGAGCTGCTTATGTAATTAAGCTGATCGAAATCAATAATGATGTTCTTCTCGCCCGACTCGATTAGCGGTACCAGTTTGTCTTCCAGAGCTTTGGCAGCGTTAATATCGAGGTTCCCAGCCAGGTGAATGACACTTTTTCCAGCCAGTTTTTCCTCTTTTATTTCCATTTTAGGATTCTCCTTAAGAACTGGCGCGCTCGAGCCAGAATGCGCCTAAACTGTTTTCTTCGACACAGTCAGAATATTCCTGTTGTCTTCTCGTCTGTACTCTGTACGATCCATCATTGTGCGGGTCAGATGGATTCCCAGCCCTCCGATTGGACGCTCTTCCAGTGGAGCATTTATATCAGGTGTCGGGGCATCCAACGGGTTAAATGCAATCCCGTCGTCCTCAACCTCCGCCGTTAACTCCCCGTTTTCCAGCGACAGCCTGACGATAATTTCGTGCTCGTTGTCGTCTTTGTAGCCATGTTTTATTACATTGATCAGGATTTCTTCCAGGGCCAGATTCATTGCAAACAGAACCTCTCCGGAAAGGTCGTGTTGCCCGCCGATCTGGTTGACGATATCGCTCACCCGTTCAATCTCAGATATCTGGTTTGTGAGCGGAATTGTTATTTTCTGGTCCATCATCGCAGGCTTTTGCTCACCGTCCCAAATATCTCATTGCCAGAACGGTAATGTCGTCTGACTGCGGAACTCCGGCCGAAAAATCCTTCACTTCGGATACCGTGCCGCGGACCAGTTTGACCAGCCCGGACGATTGAAACTGTTTCAATATTTCTTCGGTTCTGTGCTCGCCCAGCATATCGCCGCTGCTGTTCATTGCTTCGGTTACGCCATCGGTGTACAAAAAGACGGTATCGCCCGGTTTCAATTGAATTTTCCTGGATTGGTACGTGATATTATCGATAACGCCAACCGCCATTCCGCCGGTCATCTCCATCGGCTCGATTCCAGAATCCTTGTACAAAATGTAAGGAGGATTATGACCTCCCAGCGTGTATTCCAGTTCACCCGTAACCGTATTCAGCACGCCATAAAAAACTGTAACGAACATTGCGGAATCGCTTTCGGCTGCCAGCAGATGATTGACCCGGCCAATGGTGACAGAAGGCGAATGCCCTTCAGTCGCCACGGATTTCAGCAGCGTTCGGCTGACGGCCATGAATATCGCCGCAGGAACTCCTTTGCCAGAAACGTCCGCAATCACAAAGCCAAGTTTGTCTTCCTCGATTAAAAAGAAATCGTAAAAGTCGCCGCCGACCTCGCGTGCCGGTATCATCTCGGCAAAAATTTCAAAGTCGGTTCGATTCGGAAATGCCGGAAAATTCCTCGGAACCATCGATTGCTGTATTCGGGCGGCGACATTCAGCTCCTGCTTGATCGCGACAAGCTGATCGTGCTCCTTCAATGCCTCTTTCAAGGTCATCAATTGTTCGAGAGTCTTTTTGACTGTTATCTCGAAATCCTCAAAATCGATTGGCTTTGTTAAGAAGTCGAATGCGCCGCGGTTCATTGCCGTTCTGATGTTTTGAAGGTCGCCGTAGGCCGACACAATAACGGCCTTCAATATCGGGTTGATCTCCTTAATTTTCGACAGCAGCGTCAGACCGTCCATCACGGGCATGTTTATGTCCGTAAGAACCAGATCGATTTCGCGGTCATTTTGGAGAGCTTCCAGCGCTTCCAATCCGTTATGCGCAAAGGCAA
This sequence comes from Blastocatellia bacterium, assembly GCA_035652355.1. GTDB lineage: Bacteria > Acidobacteriota > Blastocatellia > DASRDY01 > DASRDY01 > DASRDY01. The sequence goes on along the minus strand of DASRDY010000288.1, from coordinate 3,975 downwards.
ATTCAAACTCTTTTTCGCGGATCTGTCTTCTGAACCGCTGCCGAACCAGAAGCTCTAAATCAGGTTCGTCATCCACCACCAGAATCTTAACAGCCATAAAATTTCCTTAACTCTCTTGCAAACCCAGGACTTCCTGCTTCAGAACCTTAAAGTCGATCGGCTTTGTCAGGTAATTGTCGGCGCCATATTCCATCGCGGTTTTGTAGTTCGATTCGTCACCGTAAGCCGTAATCATGAACACTTTCAATGCAAACCGGTCTTTTATGATCTTCAGCAGTTCCAACCCGTTCATCCCCGGCATATTGATGTCGGACAATATCAAAATCAAGTCTGCCGGTCCGACGCTTTCCAGATACTTGAGAGCCTCTTCACCAGAGAACGCATAATGAAATTCGATTTGGCCCGATCTTATTTCACGCCGGAATTGCTGATCGAATAATAACTGGATGTCATGCTCGTCATCGACAACCATAACTTTCATTGATGCACTCCTTTGGCGACGGTCGGATTTTTTGGCAGGACTACGATGAACTCGGTAAATTGCCCCGGCTCTGTTTCTACCTTCAATTCGCCCTGATGTTCCTGCACCACGATTTCAAAACTGATCGAGAGTCCCAGTCCAGTGCCTTCGCCCGTAGGTTTTGTAGTGAAGAATGGATTGAAAATTTTATCTTTGATCTCTGACGGAATCCCGTCGCCGTTGTCGCGTATTCGAACTTCTATTTTGTCGCCCAGGTTCTTTGTTTGAACCGAGAGCGTCGGGGAAAAGCTCGCAGGCGCATTCTTCCTTTTCTCATTAGCCGCGTAGCAAGCATTGTTCAAGATGTTAAGGAAGACGCGGCTCAGGTCCTGCGGAACAACGCTGATCTGCCCGACGGAGTCATCGTAATTGCTGTTGATGGTTACATTGAATGACGAATCTCTGGCGCGTAATCCGTGATAGGCCAGATTCGTATATTCCGCCAGCAGAGCGTTTATATCGGTAGGTTGATGCTCGCCGGTTCTGCCGCGCGAATGCAGCAGCATGCCACGAACGATGCTGTCGGCTCGTGTGCCGTGCTCGTATATTTTTTTAGCGTTCTGTCGCAAATCGCCTAACATTTCACCGATGTACTCTGCCGAGTCTGAATCCATTTTATCTTTTTGTTTATCGAATTCCTTTTGCAGATCATCTGCCAGTTCGTCTGACAGCGCCGCGAAATTGTTGACGAAATTGAGCGGATTTTTGATCTCGTGCGCAATGCCCGCGGTCAATGCGCCCAGCGATGCCAGTTTCTGTTGCGTAATTAACTGATCCTGCGTTTGCTTTAGTTGTCCCAGAGTTTGATTTAGTTCTTTATTTGTAGCTTCCAGATCGCGAAGCAGCTTTGCCTGTCGCTCAGCAGCCTGCTTTCGCTCGGTGATGTCGTTGAAGAACACGGTAGTGCCGCCGCCGAAAGGGAAGAGGCGGGCTTCGAAGAATCGATCACTGTTCGCGCCAAACAGTTGAAGGTCCGTCAAGATTCCCGACTGACCGCCCCGCAATCCGGTCGAGACCTGCGCTCCCGTATCACTGTTCTTAAGCTCGGGAAAAACTTCAAAGAGCCTGCGATCGATTACATCTTCGCGCGATTTTCCGGAGCTGCGCTCTGCTGCACGATTCCACAACTCGATCTTACGTTCCGGATCAAGAACGAACATCCCTTCGTTGATCGATTCAATTACCTCATGCAGTCGCGCCTCTGATCGCCGAAGGGCCTGTAATATCTGGGTCTTCTGAACCATCCTGAGAACAAATCCGGCCAGCACCACTGTTACCAGTAAAAATATGATCAGATTTCTGATAGATCGATTGAAAGATCCCTGCACCATCAGCACCTGTCGGCCTGCATCCTGTTTATAGAGGTTTTTGATTTCTTCCAGGTCTTTTCTGACTTTATCGAACGCCGGAACTCCGTCGTGCAAATCCCTCCTTGTCGCCTCTTTAATCGATCCGGTCAGAATCGAATCAATAACGTCGTCCCTCACTTCCAGGTAAGCCTTCCAGTCCTTCTCAAATCTGGTTCGCGCCTGGAGGTGCTGTTGCGAAACAGCCGTTGCCCGCTGATTATCCAGATTATTCTGAATCACCTTGTCTTGATTGCGGGCCTGATCCACGTACTCTACCTGCAGGTTCGTATCCTGAGTCGTCAGCGCATATTGAACCAGCCTGCGCGCTTCCTGTGTTTCGTATTGAAGATCGCCGATCAAATCCAGACCACCAATCGATCCGTTATATATCTGTTCTACGTCGCGTTCGGCTTGCAGCAGGTCGCGCACCTCCAGCAGGACCGAGCCGAGCACTATGATCGCAACCAGGGTTAGTCCCACCTTGAAATAATGCCGCTGATAAAAACTGCCCAAATCTGATCTATCTGTCGCAGACATGCAGAATCGCTCCTGATATTTTGTCTGATTTAATGCTCGTCTTTAATGCTCGTCTTTAATGCTTGTCTTTAATGCTTATCAATCGCATTTGATTTTGTATCCGGCATCGGTGGGCAGCATTCCATCGATGCGAATGACTTTAACGGTGTCGTTAACTTCTCCAACGCGCGCGTATCCAATTGCTCCAGGCACATTGAATACGAACTTAAGCATGCCAGAAGCGCTTGAAAGAGTTTTCGGCGCTTCGGTCGCGTCCCCGGTAAAGGCCGCATGCATAAAATAGTTATTAAAATCACGATCGCGCATGTGATAGATCGCCTTTAGCACAGCCTCTCTCTCCGGTTGTCCTTCATCGCGCATGACTATGGTTACGCGCTTTCCATTCGACCAGGTCTTTCGTTCTCCCATAAATATTTTGCGCAATTCGATAGAAGAAAGATTGTCGATGGGATTCGATTTGTTGACGATTATCGCAAGATTGTCCTGAAATATTGGAACTGCCAAATGCGCATCAAGGAGATAAGGTTTTCGAATCCTTGCCTGCGTCGAGGTCAAAGCACTGGCCGAGATCAGCATCGATAACGCTATAAACCAGGTGATGGTGATTCTCTTTAACATCGTTCTTTCCTTCCTGGATTCGATCTTCCTAGAATGTAAAGGCGACCTGAGCGGCGACGCCGTTTACGCCTTTGACCTGTCGACCATCAGTTCGGTTGTATTGAATCTTGAACGCCGCAAAATCATTGAAATCATATCGAATCCCGGCGGACGGGCCGTTGCGCCGGCCGATGTCGTGATAGATCGGCTCGTTATTCGAGGCGTTGAAATATTCGTACCGGAAGTACGGTCTTATCTTGCCAAACCGATGCGATATTTGCGAGTAACCACCGGGGGTGTTGAACGTCGGCCCGTTTCCATTTATAGAATGCCTGATCACGACCGCTTCATTCAGGAACTCAAACTCGGACGTTTGATATACCACGTGACCTGCCATTATTGTTTCGCCGATCTTTGGCAGGCCATCGGGAGTCAGATGATCGCGGTAGACTGAAAAACCGGCTTGCAGCCCCGGCACCCAATCCGGTCGAGCATAGAGCGCCAGGTTGTACGCCTTGCCGTTGTTTTCGTCTATGACATTCTGCACTGGTTCGTCAAGCGGCGAGCGAGAAGTCCGTCCGTTGCTGACCTCGGCCACATAATGCAGCCCGAGTTTTCCGGACGGTATCCGGCCATTCGCCGTTACGCCGACGCCGTGAACAGGCAGAGGCCCGCCATCGTCTTCAAAGTTGAACAGGAATGGCCGTCCTACTTCAGTCTGAAACCATGTGCCATGATGGTAAGCCGTATTGTAATAACCAATTGCAGTGTGATAGCGACCGAATGCGATGTTGAAGTAATCGTTGTGGGAGTACTGCAGCATCATACGTTCGAGCTCAACGCCGAAAGCATTCCTGTCGTCGGACTCCACGACCATCTCCGTCACGAAGTTCACTTTTTCTGAAAGCTGAGATGTGATGAAAAGGTCCAGTTGACCCAGCACAAACGAATTGGTGTCGCCTTTGCGATCAT
>DASRDY010000287.1:0-1575 GCA_035652355.1 Blastocatellia bacterium | reverse complement strand
ATGGCCCGATTCCGGCGGCTGGCGCGGGATTACGAGCGGTTGCCACAAACGCTGGCTGGACTACATTATTTGGCCTTCGCCGTTCTGATGCTTAGCCGAGTCACTGATTTGATATGGAAAAGTTAATAACAGGCTCTTAGCAAAGGATTGATAAGTGTTATGGCGAAGTGTTGCCAAGGGAATTGCTCAAAATGCGCCGCAGTTAAATGTGAGCACGGGTGGTGGTGCAGCTTGCACGCTCGTGACCACTCCCGGGACCACATCAAATGCCGTCGGGCATTCCTCACCTGCCTGGATGAAATCCTTCCGAAAATCGGGCGGATCCTAAGTTTGTAGGGTCAGGGACGAGCCTTGTTCCTCTATCCACCCCTGTAGATTTCTATGTTTCCCAAATTGTATTAAATCGTATAAAATCATATTGAATTGTCGCAAGCACTTGACGAAATCGCCTAGAACAGTATAGGAGTGTATATCGAATTATATGGAACTATATCGCCTAAACGATGCGGCTAAATTAATGAGTGTGAGTTTTCCTACTCTGAAACAATGGATCTATCAGGGAAAACTGAAAAGCGTGAAGACGCCTGGTGGACATCACCGAATTCCGCGCAGCGAAGTTGACCGGCTTTCAGGTCTTTCAACAAAACAATCGACAAAAAGCAAGCAGCCGGCGGCTCTGAGCGCGATCAGCGGTCGCAACAAACTGCTCGGCACGGTGACGGCTATCAGATATGAAGGATTGCTCGCACAGGTAACAATCGAGGTTAGCGGTCAGTCAATAACCTCGATCATCACCCGAGATGCCTGCGAAGATTTGAAACTGCGAAAAGGAAGCAAGGCTTACGCTTTGATTAAGGCAACAGAAGTAATGGTCATTCGTGGATAGCTGGAAACGGTCAGGCCTCCCGTGTTTGGAAAGGAGACATCATGCTACAAAGGCTAAGCAGGAAGTCCTTCGTCCAAACGTTTTCAATTAACTCGTTTTTAATCATTTTACTCTTATCGTTCTGCGTCAGCGTTACAGGCCAATCTGGACAGGCGATGCTTACGGGCATAGTCAGGGATGCCAGCACGGCTTTCGTGCCCGAAGCTAAAGTGACGTTGACGTCCACGCTAACTGGGCAGTCTGTCGATCTCGTTACAGGTGATTTCGGAACATACACGTTCGCCGACATAAAGCCAGGTATATATTCGATAACGGTCGAGGCATCAGGTTTCAAACGCTACACGCAGGAAGGAATCAGACTCGCGACTGGTGAGACGATAAGACTCGATCTTGAACTAACTGTGGGAGGCGCGAACGAGACCATTGTTGTTAATGCTGACGCTTCACTACTGAGATCGGAAACCGGGAGTCTCGGACAGGTTATTTCCAACAGGAAGATTGTCGATCTGCCGCTGAATGGCAGATCGTTTATAAGTCTGGCGGCGTTGTCGCCAGGAGTTGCGTTACCGCCAGCGTTGCAATTGCCGCGAATCAACGGGGGCAGACCGAGAACAAACGAATATCTGTTCGATGGCATCTCTGTTCTCCAACCGGAGCCTGGCCAAGAAGCGTTCTTCCCCATCATCGAT
>DASRDY010000286.1:0-10282 GCA_035652355.1 Blastocatellia bacterium | reverse complement strand
GGACGCAATCACTTTGCCAGATGGTTTGCGGGTTGTTACCCGGAATGGCTTGTCATTCTGAAGATAAATGCCGGGCGTCAAAAAGATCTCGATGATATCGTTTTCTTACTTAAACAGGAAAAACTGATTGACCGGACCGCTGTTAAGAAACAAGTGGTCGAAGTCGCTGGTGAGGATGTATGGTTGGCGATGTTACCGAGTTTCCGTCGATTGTGCGACTTGGCCGACGGCAAGACGACAGAAGCAGGCAAGTATTACCCTCAGGATTAATCTTTCAGTTGCTTTCTCAACTCGACTGGATAGGGGTTCCAAGATTTGAAACGATCAATAACAATATTCACTCTTTCTCTGATCCTCTTTGTTGAATATTTACCGATTATTAAAGCTCAAACTGCGAATAATCGGCCCGAAGCAGGCGAGCGTCACGAGTTCGTTATTCCAAACTTCAAGACCGAAAGTGGCGTCACCCTGCCGCAGGCTCGCGTGGTTTACGGAACGTTCGGACATCTGAACGCAGCCAAAGATAACGTCGTTCTGCTGCCATCGCACTACATGGCCAATTATCAGGGATACGGTTGGTTGATGGGCCAGGACAAGGCCCTCGATACGTCGAAATTGTTTCTGGTTGCGACGGAACTGTTCGGTAATGGCCGGTCATCTTCGCCAAGCAACACGCCCGAGCCCTATCACGGACCTCGGTTTCCAGTGATGACCATTCGGGACAATGTGGAAGCTGTCCATCGCCTGCTGACCGAAGAACTGAAGATCACTCACCTTCGCGCTATCGTCGGTTTTTCAATGGGAGCAGAGCAGGCATTCCAGTGGGCAGTGAGCTACCCAAATTTCGCCGACAAAATTGTTGCGACTTCCGGCACGGCTAAATGCTACCCGCACGGAGTTGTTCGTTTGGAAGGGCAGATCGCTGCTATCGCGACCGATCCCACGTTTCAGAATGGTGATTACACTTCGCCGCCGACAAAGGGGATTGAAGCGTTCGGGACTGTATGGCTTGGATGGTTGTACGGTCAGGAATGGTGGAGAAAGGAATTATGGAAGCCGTCTGTCCCGACGGGAACAACGTTTGAACAATATTTCCAAAACCGCCGAACGCATTTTCTAAACAATGCGGATGCAAATGATTTGATTCTTCAGATGCGCACCTGGGAGCGGCACGATGTGGGGACGACTCCGGGCTTCAATGGAGACGTCGAAAAAGCTCTCAAGTCAATCAAAGTGCCCGTTCTATATATGCCCAGCGAAACGGATCTATATTTTCCAGTTGGGGATGCGCGTTACGAGTCTCAGTTTATTCCGGGTGTAACATTGATGCCGATACCATCATTGTGGGGTCATACAGCGGGAGCGGCCAGCAATCCGGCAGATGCAAAGTTTCTAAATGAAAACATTGGCCGTTTCCTTGCGAAAGGCCAATAGGCCCTCTTGACAAATTATAATTGGTAACGATCATCTCGTTTTCGGTTCAAAACGCGTCCATCGAAAGTCATCTTTAAATAAAACTTTCATTCCTCGTTCAGTGATGTTGTCCGTCGCTCCGTACGCGCTATGACATTCAATGCAAGTTATGGTGTGTTCTTTGACGGCATAGCCTTCGCTATAAACCTCTTTTCCCCATGATCCGCTGGCGTATTGTATCGGACGTACTTTTGTTACTCCGCCTTCGAAGGTAGTCACTTTAGCCGTCGGCTGGACCTCATTCCACGTAACAACGTCATACATTTTGTAATCCCAGGTATCATTGCCACCGCCCGATTTAATTTTCTTCATCACGGTTATGATTTTTACGCTGTCTTCTGTTTTTTTGTCCTGCTTTTCCTTCACCAATATAGAGCCTACAGGAAAGTGGCCGGTCGCCAGATATTCAGACATACCGACAGCGGCCGTCTCGTTAATGTAGTAAACGACACCTGGCCACGCGTGAATGTTGCCTTGTTGCGAAACGCACGACAGCAAAGCCTCTTGCGACATATCGATTGGCGCTTTGTTCATGCGAATCATGCCGCGATAACCGCGCACTTCGGCAGGGGCCAGTTCCGTCGCCAAGTTCAGGTTGCCGCGCAAAACCATGTCGCGGTCACTGCCAATAGTGTCATATGTCAGCACAATCAGAACCACAGCAACAATGATCAGTTTAGCGATGCCAGATGCTTTCATTGATGTCTCCTTTGCAGGAACACTTAGAAACGAAATGATAGGACTTACTATTTTGAGCGGATCAGCGGTAATTATATCAGGAAATCGCCAACTCAACATCGCGATAAATTTCGGTCATTGGCAGAGAGCAATCCACCGAATACAAATCGATAGTCTCTGCAAGGTCGGTATATTCACGCTGAGTCCATTCTTTTTCCGAATGCTTTAGGAAATGCGAAACATTAATGCGGTCTTGAGCCATCAGTAAATATTCTTTGAAACTCGGGATCGATTTGTAATGGGTGAATTTTAATCCCCGGTCGCGGGCCTCGGAAGTTGGTGAAAGGACCTCAAAAATCAGGATTGGATTCATGAGCAGGTCGCCTTCATTAAATTCTTCGATTTCGGCCTTGCCGCAAGTGACGCTGCCGTCCGCATAGCGATATGGAGGAGCCGCAGGCGTTTTGATCTGCATGCCTGACGTATACACTCGGCATCCTCTACCATTAAGACAATTTGACAATGAGAAATATAGGTTTCCCGTTATTACGTCGTGGGCCAATGTTCCACCGCTTACCGTGAAGACTTCGCCATTCCAGAATTCATACTTCTCTTCTGACTCACGCTCTAGCGCGAGATACTCCGCCAATGTGTAGCGATGTTTTGGATTAGAAGCCATATTCCCGAAATCAATCAATCCGAATCACGCGAACCGCAAACGCCGCTCCGGTTTCGCTGTTACCGACGGGTTGAAAACGCACACTAACCTTCTGTTTGTCTTTTACCAGATCGGCCGGTATCGCATATTCCGCATCAAAGAATTTGCCGGAAATATCGCCCGGTCGGTGGCGCTCTATCGTTTGTTCTCCAATTTTTTGTCCGTTGACCAGAATCTCAAACGTGCGTTTGGCCGCTTCTTCGCCGTTGTAAGTAACAACCAGCTTCAACGGATGCGCGGCATCTACCGGCAGGTCATAAGAGAACCACTTCGCTGCTCTGCGGCCTTGGCGGCCTCCAACGCGAGCAATCGAAGTCGATTCGCCCTGCTGGTTCGCATCTTTCTCACTTTGCGTATTGCCGGGTTGGACAAAACCAACGGTTGCCGCTTCCAGTTTTCGTTCGCGCTCTCGTTCCGTTGCTATTTCTTCGGTGTGCTTCTCCCATTCTGTGGGAGTATACAAATCCCAATAAACCGAATAGGTCCGCTTATGCAATCGATAAAACGGCACAAGCTCGACATCTTTATCCTGGCCGACTCCACTGCTGCGAAAATCACCTGGCTTATCTGCCACCGGTTTCAGCCAATCGGTCACGGGTTTTTCCGCTGCGACGAAGGACGGAACGTCAACTGATCCCGTCGATCGTCCCTGTCCGCGTTCTGGCTCTGGGCCAAGATCGCCAGCCAGCACCAGCGGGCCCCACATAATCGCGGCTACACGGGGATTGTCCGGAGTCGGTTCTAAATGAAGCGCTTTTGGCAAAGTCAGCGAAACCGCATCGCCTGTCTTCCACGTTCGTTTGATCTCAACGTATGATCCCGGTTTAGAGGTTCCATCCATCGGTTTGCCATTAACTCTTACCGTGAATCCGGCCCCTGCCCAGGATGGCCGGCGAAGTGCCAGGATAAATTCCCGCGGCGTCTTTACTGCCACCTTCAAAGTTGCCGACTCACCTTCGGGGAAGTTGGTCTCCATCGTTAGGTTAACTCCCGCCGCTTTCCATTCAGCCGTTGAAGGCGCATAGAGATTTACCCACAGCTTTTCACCGGACTCGTAATAGATCCCGTACCCGTGCAGCGTGTGGCTCTCCATTCCTGATCCGACGCAACAGGTAAAGCTTCGCGACATATCCTGGTATTCATGGCGAACTCCCTGACCGACTGGCACCATATAGCAGGTTCGGCCATCTTCGGGATCCATTGAGGCGAGAACGTGGTTGAACAGCGCTCTTTCCTCAAACTCGGCGTACTTAATATCTGGCTGAAGCGCAAACATCTTCCGAGTCATCTTCAGCATGTTATAAACGTTGCAAGATTCCGCCGTTCGGCCATCGATGCGGTCGCCAAGCTCATCCGGCGGCCCGAAATACTCATCCTTGCCGTGACCTCCGGTCGCATAGCTGTGATGTAGCGCCACCGCATCCCAAAAGAAACTGGCCGCCGCGCCATCCGTCTTGTCGCCTGTGTAGGCATAACGCTCCAAATACCCCAGCATTTTCGGCACGTTAGTATTACCGTGAAGCCCTGGCAAAATGTCTTTATGATTTGCAAGCGGATCGCGAACCGCGTTGTGATCGAAATGATGCGACAGAACCAGCCAACGCTTATCCCCAGTGTCGGCATAAAGATCAGCAAGCACCTCGTCCATTCCGCCGAATTCCGTGTTGAGCATCTTCTGCGTCTGAGCCTCGTCCAGTTTTGACAGGATCGATTCTGCCCAGGCGGCGAACTTGATCTCTATTTCAAGCGCCGTTTGATTACCTGTATAACGATAAGCATCGCGCAATCCCGCAAAAGTCTTGTGCAACGTGTACCACGGCGACCACATCCCGTTCAGATCAAAGAAGCTGGATTTGATATTGCCCTTTGATACTTCGATGAACTGCTCTTTTCCGTTTGCAATAGCTCCCAGATAACCATCGCCTTGTTTGTCCTGGACTTCCTTCATCTCTTTAATCAGGTAGTCGGCGCGGTCTTTGAAACGGGCGTCTCCCGTGGCGGCATACATCAGGCTCACCGCTGAAAGATAGTGGCCAGCGATGTGACCGGTCAGATTTCGCCCATCGCCATCCCAGCCGCCATATCCCTGAGCTTTCGGCTCCAGTCCTGCGCGAATCCTGTAATAAGCCATCATCCGATCAGGTTCCAGGCTGAGGAGATAGGCCGCATCCTTGTCTTGCGCGACCTTCAATGGTCCACCGGTCAGACGCACCGCGGACAATGGAAGAGGTCTGGCGACATCGGGAACAGCGTTCGTAATCGGATGAATATCTAAGGGTGGATCAGCCTTGACGTTTGTAGAGACCAGCGCGAGCACACAGAGGCCACTCACGACAACCAGAGTGACGGCTATCATAAAGTAACTTTTCTTTGTCATTGGGAAGCTCCTGAGAATGGAGCACTAGCTTAATTTAAGCCGGGAAAAATCGCAATCGCTGCAGGTGCGAAAGCGAATTCGGCCAAATGATGTCACGCCTGTCACAGCTCAATAACCCTTTTGTTTTCTTTGAATAAAGCTGTGACACCTGCCGTGACACGGAAGTTTCAGTGTCGGGATACGACCATTTGGTGTCACGGTCCCCGACTGATCTGAACGCCGAAGTTCCGAAAATAGTTGTCTATCTGTTTATCCTGACTGACAATCCGTTGTCACCTCTATCTGATAAAGTTGCCTTCACATTCAGCAATGAAACTATAAATCGATAGGGACGAAAGGAAACACCAATGAATAAAGAACAGGTTTTGGGAAAATATGGTTATTTCGACATGGTTCACAATGTGACGCTGAAAGCTGTCGCCCAGCTAAAGGACGACCAGCTTGATTTCAGACCGGCTCCGGAAATGCGAACTGCCAAGGAATTGTTAAGCCATCTGTTTGGTCAGGAATGCGCCCTGATTGAAGGTATTCGCAACCGCAGACTGGCGCAGGCGGATTTCGAAGCCATCGATAAAGATGGACTGAATACCAAAACAGTGGCTGAACTGATCGCTTACGCAAAGAATTGTCACCAGCGTGCTAAAGCCGCCTTGGAGCAGACTACTGAGGAGCAGATAACCGGTAATATGGACACGTTCTTTGGTTCTTATCCTGGCTGGCAACTGGCAATGTTTGCCTATGACGAGCACTGGCATCACCGTGGACAATTCTACACTTACCTGAGACTGCTGGGAATCGAGCCGGTCATGCTCTACAGCTATGAATAACTTGTAGGGATCATAGACAGGAAATCGAAAAAAATCTTAAAAACCGCGATTTTTCTGTTGACAAAGGAATTAGCTTTCGCCTATATTTCGCTTTACCCGAAAACATTGAAATTTAACTCGGGAGGCAGCAGTGGGAAAGATTATAAGCCAACGTCAGCGTGAAGTGCTAGAGCATTTGCGCAATTTTATTGAAACACATGGGCATTCCCCCACAATTTGGGATGTTGCCAGGCATTTCGGTTTCTCGTCACCTGCGACTGTTCATAAGTATCTGGTGGCCTTGGAATCGGCCGGGTACATCACCAGAGGGAAACGCAACGCTCTGGTTCAGCTGGTTAAGGACGAACCTGCGGCTCCGGCGGCAATAGATATCCCGCTTTATGGAAAAATTGCGGCTGGTCGGCCCATTGTTGCGTTGCAGAACGATGAATTGTTTACGATTCCGCCGGATCTTCTAGGTAAGCGCACCACCTACGCTCTGCGTGTTGTCGGCGATTCGATGATTGACGATCACATCTGCGATGGCGATACGATTATCGTCGAATCGCGCGACACCGCTGAAAACGGCCAGACCGTCGTGGCCCTGGTGGGTGAAGGTGAGGCTACGGTAAAGCGATTTTATCGCGAGAATGACCGGATCCGATTACAGCCGGCAAACCAGTCATTGCAGCCATTTATTTACACGGAAAACGAAGTCAAAGTGCAGGGTGTCGTCATTGGTGTCGTCCGTCGGTACTAATGAACGCAATTTGCATCAAAAAAAAGAAGATGAGAGGGTAGTTGTCTCTACAACTGTGGGTTTCACTTCAACTTATTGGGCAGGCAGACGGAGAGAACCAATATGCAATTCCATCAGTGGTTATATGAAGTTCGATTTGCTAATTCGACGCTAACTGCACGTAGTCCAAGGGATTTCGCCAGAATTGCCGTTTTCGCCTACTGGTATAAACGAACCCGCCCGGATCATCAGCCGATGAGTTGTCGAGGGTTCAAACTGGCCCAGCCTGTCCGATTACTCGCGTAGAAAATTGATCCTGTTCGTTGCAATTTTCGCAACTCGATGCGAATTTTTTTGATACGGAATTTAGCTTCCGTTTATCTGGTTTTGAGGCCCGCGCGGTAGATTAGTAATAGTCAGCCGGTTGTTTGTCGGGCTTTGAAACAGCCTTACTGTGGCTATACACGTCTTGTGTGGGAGGACGATATGGCATCAATTCTCGGCGCAAACATAGTCAATTTCCAGGTTCCCGATAGGGCGCTCAGGTCATCATCTGACCGTTGTCAGCGTTGCCAGGATACAGGTTGGGAACGAGTTATTCAGGGCCTGCATAGTTCGGTCAGACGATGCACGGCGCGGTTACATCTGCGGGAAACCTTAATTTCGGCAAATGTTCCCGAGCTTTATGCGGATTCGACCATCGACGATTTTGCGGTTCCTTCGGGAACGATCGGACTTCTGGAACGAATCAAACAATTTTGTAGCGCCTATCCAAAAGTAAACGACGGGTTCTTTCTCACCGGTGGCCCTAACACAGGCAAGACGCATCTGGCGGTCGCGGTAATGTTCGAGTTACTTGCTCGAGGAGCCAGGCGCGTAAAGTTCCACGATACAACAGAATTGCTTCGCAGGCTTGATCCAGGTTCTGGGGTTCTGGACATCCGTTCACGCAAGGAATTGCTGGCAGAGACACAGTCGGCGGGGTTGATCGTCCTCGACGATTTTGGCGCGGTGACGCCGACCGACAGCGAGATTGAACAACTGGATTACCTGATCGACAGCCATTACAGGGCAATGCGTCCAATGATCATTACATCGCGTCGCACAAGCGACGACCTGTCATCCATCTTTGGTACACGAATCATTTCACGGATGGTTTCAATGGCGACGGAGATCGATCTCGGCTGAATTGGTTCCTAGTATCGCCTTCAGGCGCAATCTTAACAGCCTTCCGCCTGAAGGCGATACTACGAACTTCAATCTCCACTGCATTTGATTGGTCTGATGTGGGTTTTTGGATTTGAGGAGGTCCATTAACTCTTGCCGGCCAACCGTTTGTTGCGGCGAACTTCGCGGTGTCTATTGGCGATAGCGCGAAGGATAATGCTTTTGAATTTGATATCTTCTTCCGGCTCCACTTCGAGCTGGGCGGCGTAGAAGGATATTCCTTCAGGCAATAGACCTTCAATTTTGACAGCGTCTTTTTCCGTTGTAATGATTGCTTCGGCTCCTGCCGATTCAGCGGACTCTGCAATCTCCTTGATGTCTTTTACTGTGTAGGAATAGTGGTCCTTGAAAGATTTTTTCCAAGCTAGGTCCATTTCAAAATTGGCCAGATCCGAAAAAAAGACGTCCGGATTGCCGATCCCGCAAAAGGCTGCGATTCGGCTGCCTGAAAAAGTCTCAGGCACAACAGCCTCGCCGGTTTTCAGGTCTCGCAAACCAGTGATTGCGTGCGCGGCAAAAAAGATGGGAACATTGCCGGCAAGGTTCTCTATATTCTTTACGACGTATTCGTAATCGAACGGACGGTCGGCCCGCGTAATCACAACGGCATCTGCGCGCCGCATTGTCATTAAGGGCTCACGCAAACGACCAAAGGGCAGCATTTCGCCGCCTCCGAAAGGATCGGTCGCATCCAGCAAAAGAATGTTCAGATCCCGTTTGAGTTGCTGATGCTGAAATCCGTCATCGAGCAGAAATACACCGGTATCCAGGTGCTCCTGAGCCCACAAAGCATTGGCGTAACGATTGGGACCGACTATGACAGAAACGCGAGGCAGGTATTTCGCAAGCAGATATGGTTCGTCGCCGGACTCGTCGGCATCTGCATGAATCTGCTCGCCGTCAGAGACCAACACGCGTTCGCTCTTTGATTTTCGTTTGTAGCCGCGGCTGAGGATTGCAACTTTGAAACCTTCATCGGCGAGAAACCTGGCAATGTAATCGACCATCGGTGTTTTGCCGGTACCGCCAAAAGTTATATTGCCGACGGAGATGACCGCGGCATCAAGTTCCTGGGCTTTGAAACGGCCAGTTTGATAGAGCGTGTGACGCAGCAGAGCGCCAAACTCGTAAAGTTTGCGCGGCAGATAGAACAGCGCACGAGTTAAGATTGTGTCTCTGATCTGCTGCATAATCTTTTTGCGATTTCCTCAGCGTAGCGTTCCGCCGCGCCCCGATTTTCGAGTATTACCGCTTGCGCTCGTTCGCCTAATTGTCGGCTGGCTTGTTCATTGAAAATCAGTTCAGTAACCGTTGCTGCCAGCGCTTCACCGAGCGCCGGTCCTTCAAGCTTTGGCAATTGAACAACGGCGTTTCTCGTCGTGAAATCCGCCATCACCTGCCGAAAGTTTTCCATATACGGACCGACAATTATCGGCTTCGCGTATGCAGCGGGCTCTAAAATGTTATGTCCCCCTTTTGGCACAAGACTGCCACCGATAAAAACCACCGTGGCAAACCGAAACGCTGCCGCCAGCTCTCCGATTGTATCAAGCAGCAAAACATCAGCGTTTTGGACACTGGCTTCAGAGCGCCGTGCTAAGCTGAATCCGGCGTGTTTGATCAATCTTGCTACTTCATCAAATCGTTCCGGATGTCGCGGAACAATCATCAACCGGGTTTGTTCCAGCCCTTTTGTTTGCCGAACCTTTTTGAATCCCTCAAGGATAATTGGCTCCTCCCCTTCAGTAGTGCTACCAGCGATAATTAAGTGCTTGATATTATCCAGACCGAAATGCTCAGCGAGATTTGTGGCAATCCGTTCACGTTTCGATTCATCCCCAGCGCTGAGATCGTATTTAAGATTGCCCAAATTCTTTACGCTGTCCGCGGGAATGCCAAGCGCTACGATGCGTTCTGCGTCCGCGGCCGATTGCATTAGCCAGAGCGAAATGTTGTCGAGCATCCTCTTTGTCCACACTCTGGCTCGCTGGTATCCGCGAAATGATCTGTCGGACATTCGGCCGTTCGCAACGATTACTGGAATACGGCGACGTTTGCATTCGTAAAGAAATCGTGGCCACAGCTCTGATTCCATCATAATGATCATTTGTGGCTGCGCGATTGAAAGTGTTCTGCGCACTATCCATCCGAAATCGAAAGGGAAGTGAAAGACCGATTCCGGGCCGAATCTCTCTTTGGCTATTGCTTGACCCGTCACAGTGGTTGTTGAAATGACAATTCTGTAATCAGGCAATCGCTTCTTT
>DASRDY010000285.1:0-98639 GCA_035652355.1 Blastocatellia bacterium | reverse complement strand
GGTTTTCTCTGCCTTTGAACTGCTCGTACAAGCTTGGTGGAGCAGCGCGCTCGGCGCATTCTTCGCTTGTCAGTCGACAGCGCTCACACGTTTCGTTAATTGAAATGGACCTGATCTTCTTATCACGAGCGAACTTGACGGTCTTTTCCAGTTCCTTGTCGTACCGGAATCCGATTATCACGCTGCTGGTGACACTGGAATTCAACGATAAAGGCCTGGCGAGGCCAATGCAAAGGAATTTGGAATCCGCGCTGTCGACAAACTGGGAGACTTGCGCGCCTGAAACTACTGAGGTATGGTTTCCCTGCTTCAGTTTCTGGTCCAGTTCCTTCAACAGTCGGATAGATAACCAGCGCCGGCAATAGTGCTCGTTCAGACTGACACCCGAAGGAATCGAGACGCGAGATTGATTCAGCTGCTTAACCAGCGAGTAATCATTGCCATCGCTGTTGAAACGCAGGAAGTGAAGCTTAATGCCAAAAAATTGCGGGATCAGTTCGCTCAGGCGATAAAAGAATATTTCCGGCGTTACATCATATTTTTCGATCAGATTGATAAACGCGTCCGCGTCCCAGGTGGGCCGTTTGAAGAATTCTTTCAAATCAACACGGATTCGACCACTGTTAATCAATAAGGCTCCCGCAAAATAAGAAGCGCGGAAATCGTTCAGTACCTGTTCAAACGAATCGACCTGATCTGGCGCCGACGTAATCGCTCGATCTTTTATTCCCATCGCCTGGTAACCGATTTCTCTTGCCAGGACGAACTTCTTCTGCGCATCCGTCAATCGGCTGTTGATTAGAAGCTTTGGATTATCAGGCCCGAGCCAAACTGAACGATAATGGCTGAGATTATCAGTGCGCGACAGCGTCTCTTCATCAATCTGATATCCATAAATCGTTTTGATCGCGTTTTCCAGCCAAGTTAGTGACGGCGCTTCATCAGATGAAAGATTGTGCTCGCGCGCAAACTGATCGACTGCCTGTTCAATTTCTTCGAAATAGTTATCGTTCGATTCCTGATAGGAACGCAACGCGGCGCGGAAGAAATGCTCGACGGTCAGATCATATTGATTGGCAATTTCAACCAGAGCTTTGATCAGCGCACTGGCTTCATTCGGAGACCGAGTCATCACACCGACTATGTCAGGGATAGATATACCGAAGAGCTCGAATGGAAAATCAGCCAGCAGCGAGGAATTGAGAAAACCTTCAAGCGATGTCAGGTCCTGCCCAAGCTTGATCGAAACCAGATCGTCGTACGACTTACCCAGGGCCTCAGCCATTCGGGCGATCTTTTCTGCTTTGGGATACTTTTTTCCTTTTTCGATTTCGTTTACGTAGGAGGGGGATAAACCGGTTCGGTCGGCGAATTCCGCTGGAGAAAGACCGCTCTCTTCGCGGAATCGCTTTAGCTTCATGCCGAAAATAACTTTTATGTTCACTTCAACCCTTCGACAATCATTAATACCTTGCAGGCACAGCGGACGACCTGTGCGAAAGTTTGGTAGTGTGGGCATGTCAAGCCACTTTTCAAGGTACCACCGCGGCCCTGTTGTGTCAAACCGAAGGTCCGAACTGGCACTGCGTTTGCTGTCCGGTTTTAATATGAATCGAAAGTCGGCACGGCAAAATATTGGTTCGACCCTAAATTTGCACCCTGTTGAGTCGGCAAAGTCGGTCGGTCTGCGTTACGTAAGCGACAGCCAGCCGGGAATTCACCGCAGGCTCGGCAAGAATGGCTTTATCTATACCGATTCAAACAGAAAACAGATTCACGATAAAGACGAGCTGAAAAGAATCAGATCGCTTGTAATTCCGCCGGCGTGGACAGATGTGTGGATCTGCCCCGATTCTCTTGGACACCTTCAGGCCACTGGACGCGATGCGAAAGGTCGAAAGCAATATCGCTATCATCCGAAATGGCGCGAAGTGCGAGACGAAACGAAGTACACCAAAATGATTGCCTTCGGCGAAGCACTGCCAAAAATCCGCAAACAAACAGAAAAAGATTTACGCTTACCAGGATTGCCGCGAAGGAAAGTTCTGGCAACTGTTGTCAGACTTCTCGAAATTACTCTGATCCGTGTCGGCAATGACGCATACGCAAGGACTAACCAGTCATTCGGCTTGACCACAATGCGGGACAAGCACGCTGAGATTTCTGGCTCAAAGATTCGGTTCCAGTTTAAAGGTAAGAGCGGCAAGAAATGGCTTATCGATGTTAACGATCGACGATTGGCGAAGATAGTTAAAAGCTGTCGCGATATTCCTGGTTATGAACTCTTCCAATACATTGACGAAACCGGAAAGCGCCAGGACGTGACATCATCTGACGTCAACGATTATCTTCGGGAAATAACCGGTCAGGATTTTACGGCAAAGGATTTCCGTACGTGGGCCGGAACCGTTTTGGCTGCAGTGGCGTTGCAACAGTTCGAAACCTTTAAAAACAAAACCCACGCGAAGCGAAATGTCGTCCGGGCAATTGAATGCGTGGCAGAGCGGATGGGCAACACACCCAGCATCTGTCGCAAATGTTACGTTCATCCGGCGCTGATCGAATCATATATGGAAGGAAGCTTGATCGACACACTGAAACACTGCAGTCCGAAAAAACTATCGCGATCAATATCGGATCTACGTCCCGACGAAGCGGCGGTGATGGCCTTTCTGAATCAACGATTGACGAGCGAAAACGCAAAACATCGTAAGGTCGCATAGCAGCACGATTAGGCATACATTTACATTCCGGCTTTTTATCTTTGATATAATTTGTCCTGCGCCGATCAAATAATGCCTATATTTCGAGGCCTTCGTAGATGTTTTGTTCGCAATGCGGAACTGACAACCGAGACGCAAGCCGATTTTGCCGAAAGTGCGGCACCAGTTTGCGACGAGGCCCTGCCGGCGAAACTCAAACGCAGGAAAAGTACAACGAAGAAGGCAATGCCTTTCAAAAAGCGGTCGCTGGTCAATTCAGAATTTTAAGTCTGGTTCGAACCGACCCGTCGGCGTTAACGTTTCTCTGCTCGTTTGTAGGCCGAAATGCAACATGCTGGATCCGTGTTTTACCAAGACACTTGCTCAGCGATCCTGACGCGATTGGACTCTTCCATTTAGAGGCTCAGGCGGCATCCCGCCTATCGCATCCTAACATTCAGAGAGTTTTGGAAACGGGTGAGGCTGGCGATTTTTATTACATAGTCCTTGAACCGATTTCCGGCGAAACTCTGCGCGATGTTATCGAAAACCAGCCGCTGTCGTCCAGTGAAGCCGCCGCCGTAGTGCGCGCGATGACGTTCACGCTTGACTATGCGCATCGGTCAGGAATCCTTCACTTGAATTTAAGGACAGACAATGTTGCTTTCACCGATGATGGCAGTCCGATGATTTTGGGTTTCGGAGTTCCGTCGGGACGAGAATATTCAAACCTGATTGTGCGGCGTAGCGCCGCTGCCGGTCCGGAATATATTGCTCCGGAGCAGATACTCGGTAAAGCAATAGATTACCGTGCAGACTATTATTCGCTTGGCGTTACTCTTTACGAGTTGCTGATCGGACGGCCGCCGTTTTCATCTGCGCCGGCAGCAGAGCTCTTCTTTCGTCACCTGAATGAAGAACCGGCAAGTCCTTCGTCAATAAATCCTGCGATTTCGCATGCGCTCTCGGATGTAGTGATGAAGTTGCTCGCGAAAGATCCAACCAATCGCTACATGACGACCGGAACCCTTATCAAGGCGCTGGACCAGATTAGTCAATCTCAATCTTCCGAAGAAGGATTGCCGGAAGGGCCGCGCAATCTAAGGACCGGTACTGCTAACGGCTCAGGCAGCGACAAACGGGGCGATCTTCAATATTTAGGCAGACCGAAATCGCTTGAGGAACTACCGCCGCGCCGTGTCAGTCCGTTGCCACGAATCGCCAGTCAGGGGTTCGGCCCATTTGATGTTGATCAGCCTATTCAATTACCAGCAAGTATCGAGGTAACAAATCCCGCTGCTTCAAATGGCTCAGGTCCATTGCACTCTGTACAGGACTCAAACGGACTGGGCTCGTCGACTCGGAAAGAAGAATCTGCTATAGAAAACGAAGAACAACCTCCGAATAGAAATCTCATGTCGATCGACACCGAGCCTGTTGTGGCGCAGCAGCCCGACCCCGTGCAAAATTCCCCAAGCATCAGCTCTGTACCAGCTAAACCGCCAAACAGTCCGGGGTTCACAACTTTCGAGAATTACTTCGATGAGGAGCCATCATTCCGTAAAGCAACGCCATCAGCAGATCTGCAGTCTGTGCCTCAAAAGGCAGTGAAAAAGCGCGCACACATCATCTGGCTGGTAGCAGCATTGTTGTTAATTATGGCCGCTGTGTTTCCCGCTATTGGTTACATTCAGAAAAAACGCGCCGACCGGGAAGCTGCTCGCGTGCGACAAGAAAATTTCGAAAATAGCCAGCGAACACGGCAGCTGGCCAGTATGATCCAGATTCCGGGAGGTCCGTTTACACGCGGCAGCAAAGATGGAACAGATATCGAGCGACCATTGAATACCCTAACGGTCGATAGCTTTTACATGGACACGTACGAAGTCGCCAACATTCAATACGACCGCTTTATTAAAGCCACCAACCATTCGGCGCCAAAAAATTGGCCCGATGGGAAGATTATTCAGGGGCAGGAAAGATTACCCGTCACCGACGTGAGTTGGTACGACGCGACTGCTTATTGTGAATGGCGCAGTCAAAACACCGGTCTTCACTTTCGCCTTCCGACGGAACCAGAATGGGAATACGCGGCTCGCGGACACGACCTGCGGCGATATCCCTGGGGCGACGATTGGGACAAAGCAAAAGCCAATTGCACTGACACCGGTCGCAATCAACCTGCGCCCATCGGATCATATCCCGCGGGGGCGAGTCCATTCGGCATTCAAGATTTGGCCGGAAATGTGTGGGAATGGACATCTGACAATGTAACGATTTACCCTGGCAGCAAGGCCAAAATCGATCCAAGCCAGGCAACTGAAAAAGTGATCAGAGGGGGCTCGTTTGCCGACACCTCAAAGTTTTTGACCGTTAGCTACCGCAACTGGCTTGATCCCAACGCAATTTCCGATAAAGTAGGCTTCCGTTGTGTCGTTACAAGGTAGAACAAGCTGGCAGCTTGTTCAGCGCGATTGGTCTGACACAATTTGAAGATTAGGCAGCGATGATTTATGCGATCCATCCTATTGCGATATTTAACTTTCATCGCGCTATCAATTGGGCTATGCCTTGGCCAAAACCCATCCGTCGGCCATGGCCCTGTCGATAAACCATCCGCTCCGGCAACAAATAAGACGATCACCAAACGCAAAATCGCAACAAGGAAAACAGCCGCACCGGCATACGATCAACTGATCTCGCAGGCGCAGAAACAGATCGACGCGAAAGAATTTTCATCTGCCATTAAAGTGCTGGAGCAGGCGAAATCAATTGCCAAGAACGACGTCGAACGACATCAGGCAGAAGACCTGTTAGCGCGCGCAAAAACCCGTCAGCAAATTGCCTCGCTGACAAAGACTGCTCGCGAGGCCGGCAAACAAGGTAATCACGAAGCAGAAATCCAGACCTACGAGCAGGCACTCGCCGTCGATCCGAGCGATGAACCAACGCGTAAAGAATTGATCAAAGCCTTGCTCGGGGAGGGAGAACGATTCACAACCAGCGGCAAAACCGACGGTGCAATTCAGGACTATGACAAGGCGGAGAAGCTGCTTAAAGACGCCGAGCCGAACCAGGCCGCTGATATTCGTGATAAAACTAACAAACTGATCTGGCACGATGCCGACTCTGAGTTCAAAGCGCGTCGGTACAGTGTGACCCGACAACGTTATAAACAATTGATTGAACGCTCACCAGACAATCACGAAGCAGTAAACGAGGTGGTCGAGCACTGTCTATCTGACGCTCGCAATCTCTATCAAAACGGTCAATACAACGAAGCCCAACTTTTCGCCGACGATGCTCTTGCATATTCTCCCGGCAGCGGCGAAGCCCTGCAGTTGCAGAAGCGGTCGCAGGCGCAACTTGATCGTCAACGCGGCGAGCGTCTTTTGAGCGAAGATAAAACTGTAGAAGCTATAAAGGTATTGCGGAGCGCCAGTCAGTGGCTCAACGACGATCAGGATCTTGCGCGTGAGATAGCGGTCGCTCAGGCCCGAGCCGAATTTGCTCCTGCAATGATTCGACTCAAAGGCGGTCGTTTTCGGATGGGCAGCGACCGCGGAGCGCTCGACGAGCAACCCGAGCATACTGTCGATGTCAGTCCATTTCTCATCTCAAAATACGAGATCACAAACGCCGAATACAAGCAATTTTGCGACGACACTCATCGGGATTACCCGCTGAATCCAGCAGGATGGGGCAGTTATTTCTTGGAATATCCCGATCACCCTGTTGTGAACGTCACATACAACGATGCGGTCAGTTACTGCGAATGGCTGTCACAAAAAACAGGCGAGAGGTTCCGTTTGCCCACCGAGGCCGAATGGGAATACGCAGCGCGAGGAGAGCAAAGTTCGGCGAAATACGAATGGGGTGATTATTTCAGTCACCGCAAGGCAAACGGTCGAGATTTTCAGGAGCACCGCGTGACATCGGTAAAGGCAAAAACTACATCAGTCGGCGATTTCGAAGCGAATAGTTTCGGGCTGTTCGATATGACTGGCAACGTCGCCGAATGGTGTTCCGATTATTTCAATCCGCAATATTATCGTCGCGGCGAAATTCATGATCCACAAGGCCCGTCGGGCGGTACACAGCGCGTTGTTCGCGGTGGATCATGGAACGACAGCGAAGAAGACCTGAGAGTAGCCAAACGACTGTGTGTTCCGCCTTCAACGCGATCATCGCAGATTGGCTTCCGAATTGTGCGTGAGTTACCGAACGAGAGAAAACGACGATCTGACAATTGAAGATCACGTCCGGAATCCGCTATACTTTTCGTATGAAAAGCTAACCTCTACAAATAACCTTCTTCTATTCGGGAATCGATTCCTGCGGCAATCGGATGTCCAGGCATATCTACTGGTTTAGATACCGAAAGCAGTAAACAAATGAAATCACTTAATCGCAAAACTGCGCCCAGATCCATTTATGGCCGAGTGCAGAAGAAGAATAATTGGATACTGTCGCCGAATTATTACCGCAAGCCGGAACCAACTCTGTTTATTGACAGAAAGCGTCCCGGCGAAGGATTCAGACATGTTTTAAAACGAAGTGACATAATCGACTTCATTCGAATTCTGCCGAATTGGCCGGAACTTTCCGAAGGTCTCGACGCGATCGTTCTTTCACCAGGTAATCCGCTTATATTTGGTTACCATAGGTACGGTGTGGTTCATGTATGCGCTTGGGAGCGTGATCTATGGATGAAACTTAGTACGTACGGTTATCTGGCAGAAAAAGAATATCTTGATCGGCTCGGCGTTCCATGTGAACTACGTAATGGTGAATACCTTTGTAAGTTCACTGAAAATACTGTGCGTGCCCATCAACTCCTGGCTACTTTGCTGCACGAACTCGGTCATCATCA
The DNA here is from genome assembly GCA_035652355.1 of Blastocatellia bacterium. Lineage (GTDB taxonomy): Bacteria > Acidobacteriota > Blastocatellia > DASRDY01 > DASRDY01 > DASRDY01. The sequence continues at coordinate 91,064 of DASRDY010000285.1, read as the reverse complement.
CGACCGGATAACCACCAAATCGAAAAGATGTCCAGGACGTGGAGAAAAATACGCGTATGACTATGCTCGCGAATACACCGAAATGATATGGGAGAGATATTTGGATACATTCGAGCTCTAATACGATCAGGCTTCAGGAGCGACAGAGTTCTGAATACTCACTGTTGACAAACGCGATGACGCTGCAATAGCCTACGCCTTATTTCAATCAAACGCAGGAGGCGCCAATGCAACCAAGGCCATTGATCGCAAACAATATTCTGGAATTGATCGGCCATACACCGTTAGTCCGCCTGAACCGACTTCCCGCCGAGGGCAGCGCAGAAGTCCTGGTCAAACTGGAATCATTTAATCCCATGTGGTCGGTTAAGGACCGTATCGGCGCCGCGATGGTTAACGCTGCGGAAAACGACGCCAAGATCAAGCCTGGCCGCTCTACCATTGTCGAGCCCACCAGCGGCAATACCGGCATTGGGCTAGCCATGGCCGCGGCCGTCAAAGGTTACCGCATCATCCTGGTGATGCCTGATACGATGACTATGGAGCGACGACGCGTTCTGCGAGCGCTTGGTGCTGAGCTCGTGCTGACACCAGGATCGGAAGGCATGAAAGGCGCTATTCGCAAAGCTGAAGAGATACTCAACAGCACACCCGATAGCTTTATGCCGCAGCAATTCAACAATCCGGCCAATCCGGAGATTCATCGGAAGACGACCGCCCTGGAAATTATCAACGACACAGGCGGTGATTTTAATGCTTTCGTTGCAGGCGTGGGAACAGGCGGAACCGTCACAGGCTGCGGAGAGATTTTCAAGAAGCGGTTGAAAGACGTTCAGATCATCGCGGCAGAGCCAGTCGATTCGCCTGTGCTGTCGGGCGGAGCACCGGGACCCCACAAATTGCAGGGGATGGGTGCTGGTTTTATTCCTGAAGTTCTGAACACAGAAATTATTGATCGTGTGATAACGGTCGGCTACGAAGACGCCAAAATAACTGCAAGGCGACTTGCGGCCGAAGAGGCGATCTTCATGGGCATTTCTTCCGGAGCAGTCGCCTGGGCGGCCTTGCAGGTTGCGCGAGAACTAGGTACCGGCAATCGCGTTGTCGCAGTGCTGCCGGATTTAGGCGAACGCTATCTGTCCCACGAGCTATATATGTTCGACGAGCGGTAGCACTGACCTGTAACTGCCGGTCGGAGCTATTCAATCGGAATATTTCGCAGCTCTGCCCGGATTCGATCGATCTCAGCCACTTTCGCTTCAATCCTGTCGAAAAGCGCTTGCTGGCTCTTTATGCCTTCACTCAACAGGAACGATGCTGCGTCAGATCTGCTCTTGAAAATGCCCGCATCGATCAGCGTATCTATTTTGGCCAGCGTCACTTCGTTGACTCGAACGAGTATGGTGTGCTCGCCCGCCTGTACTACTTTTTCGATCGCGCGACCTATTGTCGCGGGAACTTTGGTGGCAAAGTCGCGAGCAGAAGTGACGAAATCTTCCAGCGTTTCGGTCGGGCGACGCGGACGAACTACAACATCGTCGGCTCTGCTGGTATCTGTTACCGGAATGGCTTCGTATTCGGGAACAGGATCTTTCATTGCTACCCCTCCAACTTCTGTGAACCTTTCGGCCGTAACAAATCTTCACATATATTGTAGCAGGTTGCTCAAACTATAGAGGCAGCGCGGGCGTTGCCACCCGCGCCTATGTGAGGATATTAGATTAAAAGAAGTGCTATTTCGCTATCTTAAGATCGTGATGATCTATCTTTACCTTGATGCGGCCATAAAGCCGGACATCAATTGTCGAATCGTCTTCGCGTGGCAGCCAGAAACCATTCACGTTCTGAAACTCTCTAACGAATGAAATGTTCTTTATCCAGATCGAAGGGCTTTTAGCCGGTGTACCTTCCATTCTCAATAGATCAAAATTGTCAGTGCTAACCCACAGCTTTCCCTTCAGCAGCATTTTGTCCAGGCGTTTTGGCTGAAGCTCGAGCACGTAACACTGTATCCCGTTCATCGCCTGCTGTCCCTGTATCGCAAAATTGTAGTTTTCGGATGTCAAGCTGGCCTGTTTTTGACTGAAGACGGAAAGCGCATCCTTCTCGGCCTTGGTTTCGTGATCGTAGACCATATTGCTGGCGCTGGACGCGTTCGATTTGGACACTATGCGGAAGTCTTTTGCTGCCGGAGGACTGCTGAAATCCATAACGGCATTTATTATCGCAGCGGGTTTCTTATCGTCGGACTTAACTTCGTAGGTTCTCGCTTCGGAATAATGAAGGAGCTCCGTATCACGCTGTTTTAATCGCTCCATCATTTTCAGCGCAATCTTGTTCGCAGGCAGGGCGTTATCCCCTGAATTGACCGCATTGCCGACTGGGATCTTAGCTTCGGTGAGTGCAAAGTGACAAAACAGCAGAACCGAAACAGCCGAAACTACCCCGTAATGTGACTTCCGTATCATAGCCCACGCGTCCTTTCTATTCAGAGCGCCGAGCCAGCTTTATCTGGTGTTTTTTACCCGCGCAATTCAAGGCTCGCATACGCTTCTGAATTACTTGAATACAATTTCAAGATCATTCAATTTGCAGAAAGGTCCAGTGCAACCATCGTACCAAGCAGCCCGTTTCCTGTCCGGGCATCGTTCCTCGGTCATCATTCAAAGACAGTAGCGATATGATAAAGTTACGGTATAACAGCTGAGTAACAGAATAAGGGCGGCGTGAATCTCTTCAACGCCGCCCTTATTATAATTCAAATCAGATCGGATGAATCTATAAAAATCCTAGGCCGCTTTTTTCTGGGCCTTCGGCGCACCATTCAGTATTTCCATTGCGCGCTTCAGCAGCTTGTCTTCCTGTGGCTCTGCTTTCTTTTGCATTGGCTTCTGATCGCCTGTCGCGGGATTAGCCTGATCGGTGCTGCCGTCGCTGCCATCAACATCGGGCACGGCCAGGTCAGCGTTCTCATCCCTCTTGATCTCGTCCGAAGGAGTCACTCCGCCATCCATAAAAGCTTTACCTGATGGTGAAGCGTACCTGATCGTTGTCAGCAGCATTCCACCGCCGTCGTGAAGCGGGAACAGTTCCTGCTGCGATCCCGCACCGAATGATTTCTCGCCGACAACTTCGCCGCGCTTGTTTTCCAGAATTGCGGAAGCAATCGCCTCTGCCGGTCCAGCCGTCGTGCGATCAATGATCACAACAACCGGAGCGTCGGTGACAATGGCATTGGTCGCAGTCGCTGTAAACGTTTCCTTTTCTTCATTGTTGTGGCCGATCTTCTTGGCCAACGTTCCACTCGGTACGAAGAAGTTAGCAACTTTGACCGCCTCAGCCAGATCGCCCGAAGCCGCACCGCGCAGGTCCAGGACATAGCGTTTAGCGCCGCTCGATTTCAGCGCATTGATCTTGGCTTTGACTTCGTCCGCTTTACCCGTGGAAAGATCGGTGATGTGAATGTAGCCCGTGTTGCCTGCTTCAGTTCTGGTTTCTGTCGCGGCAGCCGAAAGCGTCGCACGCTTGACTTTTAGCTTTTGCGGCTTGCCCTGTCGAACGATCGAAATATCAACCTCTGTTCCAGGCGCGCCGTTCAACTGTCCCATCAAATCATAAAGACTGATGTCGCGTGTAGCGTTCTTGCCCACATACTCAATGAAATCGCCTGGCTGAATGCCCAGGGTATCTGCCGGCGAGCCTTTTTGAACGGCTACAACATAGCCGAAGCCGCCCACCTTGGACACTGTCATACCCGTTTCGCCAGTAGCCTTTTTGCCTGCGTTATAATCCGCAACCTGTTGGGCAGTCAGATAAGCACTGTATGGATCCAGGCCATCCGCCAATCCTCTAAGGGCTCCCATACGTACTTTTTCCAGATCAGGCTCGTCAACATAGTCCCGCACAACGTGGCGCAAGACAGCATCGAAGATGGTCATCTGGACATATTTGTTGTCCTTGCTGTCCAAAGCCATTGCGTGGGAAAGGATTCCGCCGACGACGGTGTAAAAAACGACTATAGTCGAGAAGGCGATAACAAATACCTTGCTCCTGGTTGACATCCGACAAACTCCTTGGGACTGCGCTCAATTCCGACGTCGCGGTCAGTCTTTGGCGAAGGCGGCAGAGACACAAGTCTCTTTTCAGGCAAAAATCATGTGAACTACCAGATAATACATCACGGCTGGAAGCTCTGCAAAAGAATAATGTTTGAGGATTTACGCGTTTCGCTGGACGCAAACACTGGCAAGCTGTCCGGTCCAGCCGTGTCGAAAAAGTCACATTTGTACCTACTGAAATAACTAATCAAAAGTGTACCATTTGTCGTTATATATTGATGGAGCAAAAACATAAGTTTTAACCGTCTTCCCTGTCACGGGTTTAAATGCCTGCTGAAGAGAAGTTGAAAGAGAAATAGTTCATGATTCAGGGCGAAATATACACGTTCCCGCTTCTCGACATAATACAATGGGTTGCGCTGACTGAACGCACGGGTGAGCTTACGGTCGAGCACTCCCCCAACCGCCTTGCCATCTTTTTCTCCGCGGGCAAAATCGCGGCCACGGCGTTTGACCTGACGGATTCGGACAGTGCCAACAGCATCCGCGTAATGCTGACAGAGGCAGTCCGCTGGCGGTGGGGACAATTCGAATTCAGAGACAGTAAACTTCCGCAGAAAGTCGCCTCAACCAATCTCAATTTGCCGGTTGAGTTCCTGCTGCTGGACATTATCGGGGTATCGCAGCCAACTGAGGCTTCTAATGATGAGGAACGTTCAGAACCGACTCTTAGTAATTGGATGGAGGTAAACGCTCCCAATACCACCCTTACTCTTGCCGACACCCTACGCCTCAAAGTTGCGGATCGTTTGCTCAGAGAAGATTTCAAAGTTCCTCCGATGCCCGAGGTAACCGCCAAGCTGCTGAAGCTGACTCGTGACGAAAATTTCTCGATGGACGAGCTCACCGATACAGTCGTTACTGATCCTGCGATAGTCGCGATGATCATGCGTTATGCTAACTCTGCCCTGCACAATTACGAACAAGAAGTAAAGACTTTGCCGAGCGCCGTGCAGCGGTTGGGAACAGATCAGGTAGTAAACATTTCATTGGCAGCGTCGCTGGGCGCGCGCCAACCTGGCAGGGACATCTTTGCGGCAAACAGGAAGAGCCTGTGGACGCACTCTCTTGTTACGGCTGCATTTGCCGGCTCGGTAGCGAATAGAGCAGGTGGTCTTGACGGCAATCTGGCTTTCCTGTGCGGATTGCTGATGGATTTTGGGATGAGCGTTCTGTACACCCTGATTCAGGACGTTCTCGGCCATGGCGCCGTGCGCGATCCGGCTCTTGAAGAGAGCGCGGCCGAGATCGTCAAGGTTTATCATCAGGGTGTCGGTCGTTCAGTCGGCAGCAACTGGCGCTTACCCGAAGCTGTGGTGGAATCCATGGCAAACCACCACAACCTGGAAGTCGCCGCAACCGAACGCGAATACGTGGCCATCGCGGCCCTGTCGGACACCCTGGCGACTTACTCACTAAATCGTCCAAGGGCAGAGTTGGAAGAGGCTCTCACCAAAATACGCCCGGAAGATCTGGCCGCCCACCCGGCGGCTCGCTTTGTCAATTTGCAACCAAAGAGCGCAGCCAAGATCCTCAACGACATACCGAAGTTGTTGGATCAATCGCTGCAGTTGCTGGCGGATTAAACAGTCAACAAATTTCAGGACTCCATTTGAGAAGGTCGGTACAGCCGTCTTCATTGGCTACTTTGCCGGCCTCCTGACATATAATCCTTTTGTCGATCAGCCTTACGTTACCAAAACACCTCCACCGATGCTGCTTCTCTGGGTTAAGTTGACACCCATTTCACCGTGAAACTATACTGGGTGGCCTTATGCGAGTGATGGCGCTGGACTGCGGGACGAGACGCACGGGCGTAGCCGTTTGTGACGAGATGGGCATCACCGTTCGACCCGTCGAGACTATCGGCGGACGAAACCGGTCAGAAGCTTTGCACCGGGCTGCGGAGCTTTCAAAGGAACTTGGCGCCAGACAGATCGTTATAGGATTACCGCTGAATATGGACGGAAGCGAAGGACCAGCGGTCAGACGCGTTCGCGAATTTGCCGACGGGCTTCGGGCGCTGGTTGATGTACCGATCGAGCTTTGCGACGAACGACTGACATCGCGCGAAGCGGACCAGATACTGCTCGAACGCGGCTATACTCGCGACGAGCGAAAGGCCAGGTCGGACGAATGGGCGGCGGTGATCCTGCTAGAAGATTATTTGTCCAGGCAAGACCGTCTTCAGAATCGGACATAGAACCGAACAAGAGCTCAGGAGAGGGCGATGAAAAGAGGAATGGTCCACCTGCCGGCGCATCGGCGCCGGAAACTATATTGGGAGTGCCCGTCAACACAATGCGAAGAAGACGCAACAGGAAGAAACTGCTTGCAGGGTTAGGAATACTGGTAGTATTGATCGCGTCATTCGCTGTCTGGACTTTTTACGAACTGCGCACACCTCTTGTGCATCAGCCAGCAGACAAAAGCGTTATTATCGACCGTGGTTTGGGGACTCGCGCAATAATTGACCGCCTATATGATGCTGGTATCATATCATCCCGAGTTCCAGTTCTTTTATATACTAAATTACATTACGGCAAAGCTATCAAAGCCGGAGAATATCGCTTCCAGTCGCCCATAACTCCCATCGAAGCTATAGGTAAAATGGAGCGAGGAGAAGTGGTCCAATACCACGTTACCATCCCGGAAGGTTATAATAGATTCGATATTGCTAACCGCCTGGCAGAGACGGGAAAGGCGGATGCGACGACATTCCTGGCGCTTACAGCAGATCCTTCATTAATTTCGGATCTGGATCCCGAAGCTCGCGATCTGGAAGGCTATTTGTTTCCAGATACTTATACTTATACTTACGAGACCACTCCACAGGAACTGGTAAAGCAGATGACCGAAAGATTCCGATCTGTATTTAATGTCGGATGGCGGGAAAGAGCGAATCAGATTAGCTCGATTCACAACATCGTCACCATGGCATCAATCATCGAAAAGGAAGCTAAAAACCCTGATGAGCGACCGGTAATTGCCTCTGTCTTCTATAATCGACTTAAAAAGAATATGCTCCTTGAAACCGATCCGACGTTTATTTATGCGGCTATTCTGGCAAATGATTACGATGGCAATGTGAATAATCCGCGTCATCGCACTCGGAGATCTCCGTACAATACTTACGTTACTCAGGGATTGCCACCAGGTCCGATAGCCTCGCCCGGACGACGGTCACTCGAAGCCGCTCTATACCCTGCAGAGACCGACTTTTACTATTTTGTGGCGACCGGCGTCGACGGCAGCCATCACTTTTCGAGGTCAATCGATGAACACAACCGCGCGGTTGCCCAATATCGTCAGCAAATACGGCAACACCAGCAAAATCAATTAACCAGCGTCCCTTGATTTAGGCCCCTATTTTCTTAAAGGCCACCCCGGCTAACGACGATAAAAAAGACAGGGATTAGAGCATTTCTCTTATACAGAGATTGTCGGAGCCAGGAGGCTGGATATGGCTTACATATATCGTTGTCACCTTTGCGAATCAACATTCGATTCATTCGAAGCCCTGACTGAGCACAAACGGAATGAACTGAGCCAGGTTGCGAAGATACAGGATAACAATCCTGAATGGAGTCTTCGCGAATGCTTCAATTATTTTAGGCAGGCAAATATATTGAACGACGAGCAGATTTACGCTCATCAGATATAACAGCCAGGTGACGTCACATCACAGCTGCTGTTCCCGGTCTGCCTGACTTTCGTTTGCCCGCCGAACCTGACGAAAATCATTTCCTTGATTCCGGCCGGATTTGTCGCTTATACTCTTTTTGTTTAGCGCCCTAAGCTCAATGGTTGAGCAAGCGTCTCTAAAGCGCCAGGGTGTGGGTTCGAATCCCACAGGGCGCATCTGGAATTATTATTATGGTCTTCACGTAGATCCCAACTCGCATACCCGCTGACAATCGAGTTCGATTTTACCTTCAGAAGTTTAATTGTCCCGTCGCAATCCTGTGCGCCTCAGGATTGATCGTCAGTGGTGTCCGTCCAGCGGTTAACTCAATCCCATTGGAGGAAGATATGTTGTAGGTAGCTCGTCCACCTTGACCGCCATTGCCGTGTCTTTAACGGCCTGATCGACAAATCAGGTAAGTAATTGGCCGAATTGATATGAAAGGACATGACAATGGTATCAATAACACAGGTTTTTCAATATTACGTCAGTAAACAATCGGAAGAGATTCACAGGCTGAAAAATCAGAATTTAGTCAGAGAAACATTTGAAAACATCGCCTACGTATCTCCTGACGGAAAGTCGTTCGTAAACCGAAACTCTCGTAGAGCAACGGCCGTATCCGCGTGGAAGCTGGCAAAGGTGAGCTACGAAAAGCGGACCGGTTATATGTCTCAGAAACATCCGGATTGGAAACTCTACATCTCGGCAAAGCGGCGCGCATCCGTGCTGCTAACCGCGCGGATTATTTTGAAATTGAATGATGAGCATATTCCGGAATTCAAAGCGCTTCAAAGGAATATCCGAGACGGAGGGTTATGCCACCACGCGAGAAGAGGCAAAGAGCGATATATTTGTATTCAGGCTTACCGTTATCTGAAGAAAATAGATAACAGGTTAAAAAATCGATCGGAAAAGCTGGCTCACATCGAATCGTCGCTGGCGAGCCGCAAGACGTTAAAGGAGGAAGAAAATGGCTGAAAAATCTTGCGGCAAATTGAAAGTGTATATCCTGGTTCGCCAGGATTTATGCTGGGCCCAAAGAGCGGTTCAGGCGTGTCACGCGCTGGCAAATCTGATTTCGCGTCATGGCGACGATCCTTAGATTCAAAAGTGGGCTGAAGATGATAGAACACTGGTTCTTCTGGGCGTCAAGGATGAAAAAGAACTTGATTTCTGGGGAAATCAGATCGAATCAAATGGACGGATATGTGAGAGCTTTATCGAAGAGGATTTCAATAATGAAATGACCGCTGTTGCGGTTGGACCAACCAATGATGGTTTATTTTTTAAAAAGCTGAAGCTGTTGCAGTAACAGGTATTCGGCGATTTGCAGTTCGTTAGTTACGCAGATTGGTAGGAGGAAAAACGCAACAGGGCACCCACAAGGTCCCTGTTGCGTGGCAAGGAGCAGGTAATGTTATTTTACGCACACGCGCCGCCAGAGCAGATACCGCTGCAACATTGAGCGCTGATCGTGCAACCGGCGCTGGTCGGAAGACAAGTCGATGCCTGTGCTGCTTTTGGTGCTACTATTGTGCTCACGACAGGAACCGCGATCATGGCCGCAACCCCGGCTGCCTTCAGCATCTGTCTTCGGCTGAGTCCGCTTATGGCTGATGGTCGTGCCAGCGGCTCTTCCAACAGATTTGATCTGTTTAGCTCTTCAAGCGCGATCCAGACCAGCTCTTCCCTCTCTCGCTCTGTTACATCTCCTCGAAGCAGACCGGCAAGTTCCTTCACTGTTCTCGTTCCATCACACTGCTCCCAGATCAGTGCGGCCGTTCCATTGAGGCAGTGCGCCTGCTGCTTCTCTGTGTCATAGACCAGCACTTCTCCTTCCAGCTTTTGTACCACCAGTCCCTTGCTCCTGGCGCAGGGCTTCGTCTCTTTCTTGCTCATATCTGCTCCATTCCGATCTGTTACGCGCAGTCCTGAGAGCCCAGGCGTCCTGCCTGCTGGCCCTCGGGACTGGCGATTTCAAAATTAACGCTACTACGGATGCCAATCAGGCAGGATGCCTGCGCTCCCGGGTGCGCTACTGCTTTATCTTCATTGTCGGATCGCCGAACAGCATCCAGCTCCTTCTTACATCATTATTCGGCTCTGTCTTCTTCGCTGTTCTGATCGCGTCTCCTATGGTGATCTGACTGTTTCCCAGCAACTGCCGGAACAACGCCTGGTTCATTCCGCTCTGGTTGCTCATATCGGTCATTGCTGTCGATGCCCACACCGATACTGCTCCGCCTTGTTTTACGTTCAGCAACGCTTCTCCAAGGCTTGGCAGTCTCGAATCCAGTGAATAGGCGTTCAGACAGGTCATTGTCACTACCAGCGCCGATGTCTTGCTGTTGGTTAGCACAGACATATCATCGTTCGTCAGCAGATTCCCTCGCCACAGGTTCACCGACCCGTGTCCCGCATAGTTCACTATTCGGCCACCCTGCGACAATTGATCCAGCAATTCCGTCCTGGCATCTGTTGTTGTCTGTCCTCTCACTATATTGACTACAGACATCTGCGACGGCGCCATTGCTCCGATCTGAGCATTGCTTGCCGCAAAGTCCAGCCCATCGTTAAGGTCTGACACCAGCACCATCGTCTGCGCTGTGCCTGTCTGCTCGTAGGCAACGATCTTGTTGACCATTGCCGTGGCATCCGCCGCTGTTCGTACCGGTAGTCGGCCTATGGCCATCTGCTCTGTGCCATCATTGTTGAAATCCACCAGCCAGCCGTCACTGGCTGTCTCCATATTGGCAGTGTCTATCAGCTTCGTCGGCACGAAGTCCTGATTGCCCAGTCCCAGATAACCCTTCGGATCGTATGAAGCGTCTCCCGCCAGCATCACGTACTGTGGCTGCTTCTGCCAGTGCAGATAGCTCCAGCTGAGGAAGTCCTTCACCGCCTGTGGCGAATGCACTCCATAGCTGAACTCATCGTAGATGTCCTCTACATCCACTACTGCTACCGCGTAGCCCTGGCTCTGTTTTAGCGCCACCAGCGGCTGTACGCTCTGCAGGAAGTCTCTGTAGCCGATGATCACCAGGTTGGCTCCCGCTCCTCCTTGATTGAGAGATGAAGGATTGTTTGCGGTGATAGACACCGGACTGAGCATCTGATCGGGCGTGAACGCAATCAGGTTGCTCTGTTTGCCGGTAACCAGGCTGATCGTGGAGATATTCGCATCCGATGTATCTATCGCTCCCTGCAGTTCCAGTGGTTGCAGTGGATTGCTGACATCGATGGCTCTGATCTGATTCGATGTGAAGCCTGTGATGCTCACCGCCTGATTGGCCGGTACGTTGGTGAACAGGCTGTTGTTCTCTGCCTGATAGCTGTGTGCGTAGGTAATCTTCACATAATCCACCAGCGAGATGTCTCCGCCTGCCGCAGCAGCAAGGCTTACCGTGTTATTGCCTTCAACCAGCCCACTTTGCGGTACTTCTATCTGTACCACCTGATGCGCCTGTCCGTTGAAGTTGATGTTCTGAATCGCTGTTCCGTTCAGCATCACCGTCACGTTGTGCAGCGATCCTGTCGCTCCCTGCAGCCCTACCTCTATCACAGCAGGATCAGCGGAGTTCTGATCCAGATGGTTGATGGTCAGGTTCTGTGTTGCGGGAGTGGTGTTAACCAGGGCGCCAAACCAGTTCTCGGCCTCTCCATTGAGCAGACCGGAGAAGTAGATGCTCTTGTCCTGCCGCTCCACGGTGTAAGCGAATGATCCGCCATTACCTGAGCTTGCCGAGGCAGTGACACTGCCCACTCGTCTGCCTGCTGAAGTTCCTGATGTCAGCCAGTAGACCCGGGTATTGGCGGTAGTAGTATCAAGCGCAGCTCCGTAGAACTCGATTGTGTCTCCCACTGACAGATGATCCGAACTGGCGGCATTGACCTTGATCGGTACCTCTGCTCCGCCCACAAACATCTGCAGGTTGCCGGGTTTCGCGGCGGTGTCGAGTCCCGCCGTGAACAGATCAACAGCATTGACTTGATACCAGCCCGTCTTGTTCACTCCGATCTTCACTGCCGATTGCGAAGCTATCGACCACTGCTTCTTCAGTGCGTTGCTGACAGTCGCGGGTCGGTTCGGGCTTCTTCCCGCTGTTCTTGCAGTCGTATCAGCAGAGGACGCACTGCCTGAGCTGATCTCCACTCCTGCAGGATAGCCTCGCTGCAGTGAATAGCTCTGTGCCGCGGCGCTGTTGACCTCTGAGAGCATCATCGAATTGGCGGTCAAATCTGCAGTGCCCGATGTGGCACTGAACGGTCCGTGCAGGGTGCTGGTGCCGTTGAGATCGACGTCTTCAAGGTAGTAGCTGCCGCCGCCCGAATGATCAACCCAGGAGTAGCCGAAGCCTGACTGCACGTTGGTATTCATTCCCACTCTCAGTGCTGATCCGGCAATCAGAGAAGGATTGATCTGCACCTTCTGACCATTGTCATCCCGGTAGATGTTGAAACCAAGGTTGTGAACTTCCATACCGGTCTGCCACTTCAGCAGCGTTGCCGATCCGATCTTGGTGGCGGTGAAGCTGTTGAGATTGATCGCAGTCGGATTGGTCTGATCCACCACCACGGTGTTTGTGGCAATGGTCATCGTTCCGGTTCTTGGTGTGCCGCCTGAGTTGTCGACAGTGAACTGCACACTGCCGTTGCCAGTTGTTGGTCCGGCTCCACTGGTAATGTGGACAAAGCTGTCATTGCTGACTGCTGTCCATGAACAGGTCCCGATGTTGGGCGTCACTGTCACCGTGCCCGTGCCACCCGATATTGGGTATGACAGCGAAACTGGTGAGACCACATAACTGCAGGTATCGATCTGAGCAGTGGCTGTGTTGCCCGAGCCGCCATTGGTGGAAATGACGTTGCCAGTGACGTTGACCTGAGTGCCTCCGCTGATTGCCGTGACATTGACGCTGAAGCTGCAATTAGCCCCGGGCGCAAGACTACCGTTCGTCAGGCTGATCGTGCTGGATCCCGCATTCGCAACAACCACACCACCGCAGTTGCCGCTTACGCCATTGGGAGTAGCTACCCTCAAACCTGAAGGCAAAGTATCCAGGAAGTGCACTCCCGTAAGAGAATCAGCGCCGTTGAAGTTGTCGATCTGGAAAGTCAGAGAAGTGGAAGTTCCCACATCGATGCGCGGAGCGCCAAAGAACTTGGCAATGCTAGGAGGATTCAGCGAGGTAAGCGTGGCGCTGGCCTGATTGCCGTTGCCTGCCTCGTTGGATGTAACATTAGTTGTTGTGTTGTTGAATGTCCCGACCGTTTCCGGCGTTACAGCAACAGAGAAAGTACAACTGCTGCTTGCAGGCAGAGTCGCATTCGTAAGGCTGATCGTCGATGATCCCGCCACTGCGCTGATTGTGCCGCCTCCGCAGCTTCCCGATAATCCATTCGGAGTGAACACAACCAGGTTTGCAGGCAGATTGTCGGTGAAGCCTACACCAGTCAGCGAACCCGCATTGTTGTTATTTTGAATGGTAAATGACAGGCTCGAGAAACCATTTACCCCTACCGTCGAAGGAGTAAACGACTTCGAGATGACCGGCGGGGACGCCACCGTCAGCGTCGCGGTATTGCTGGTTGCGCCTGTGCCGCCATTGGTCGATGTAATCGCGGCTGTGGTATTGTTTTTCACTCCCGAGGTAGTTCCCGTCACATCTACCTGAATCGTACAGGTATTCCCCGGCGTAGCGATGCTGCCGTTGTTATTAAGGGATATCGAACTCGACCCGGCAGTCGCGGTTACGGTACCGCTGCAGGTGTTCGAGAGATTGTTCGGCGTTCCGACAACAAGCCCCGCTGGCAGCGTATCCGTGAAGCCGATTCCTGTTAGCCCACCGGGATTAGCCGCCGGATTAGTGATCGTAAAGGTCAGGGTCGTAGTTCCACCGAGCGGGACCTGACTAGTACCAAATGCTTTGCTGATCGTCGGCGGAGCAAACACGTTTAGTGTCGCGGTGTTGCTGACTGCGCCGGTTCCGCCCTCAGTCGAGGAGACTGCGCCAGTAGTATTGGCCTTCGCGCCTGCCGATGTACCGGTAACATTGACTGTTATTGTACAAGTCGACGACCCGCCAGTACCAACCGTGCCACCCGACAGGCTCACAGATGTCGCATTAGCATTCGCAGTAAAGGTCCCACCGCAGTTGTTGACGACGCCAGGTGTCGATGCTACCTGAAGACCCGACGGGAAGCTGTCATTAAATGCCAGGCCCGTCAGGCTGACTGTAGCGTTAGGATTACTTATCGTGAATGTCAACGTCGTGCTGCCATTGACCGCCACACTGGCAGCGCCGAACGCCTTGCTGATTGTAGGCGGTGCTACCACTGTTACTGTCGCGGTGTTGCTGGTTGTGCCGGGTCCGCTTTCAGTAGAAGTGATTGCGGTAGTAGTGTTGCTCTTCACACCGGCCGTTGTGCCCTGAACATCTACAGACACTGTACAGGTAGCAGGACTGGCCGCTATCGTGCCGCCAGACAGGCTCACCGAATTTGTACCCGATGTAGCCGTCACGCTGCCATTACATGAATTGCTCAGGTTGTTCGGAGTTGCAACAACCAAACCTGCCGGAAGAGTATCCGAAACCGCAAGACCGGTTAGTCCAATCGAGTTTGGATTGCTGATCGTGAACGTCATTGACGTTGTGCCGTTTAGCGGAATCGTCGCCGCGCCGAAAGCCTTGCTAATAGTCGGCGGCGATGCGACCGTCAAAGTGGCAGTGTTACTGGTTGCGCCGGTTCCGCCATTGGTCGATGATATAGCACCGGTTGTGTTGTTTTTCACCCCGGAAGTGGTGCCGGTAACATTTACCTGGATCGTACAGGTAGTACCAGGAGTGGTGATGCTGCCGTTGTTATTCAGGGTTATCGAACCTGATCCGGCGACCGCCGTCACTGTACCATTACAAGTGTTTGACAACCCATTAGGCGTCGCGACCACCAGTCCCGCAGGCAGAGAATCGGTAAAACCAATACCTGTCAATGCCCCTGGATTCGAGGCCGGGTTTGTAATTGTGAAGGTGAGAGATGTCGTACCATTGACCGCTATCGTCGAGACACCAAACGCCTTGGAAATTGTAGGAGGCGCAAACACATTGAGCGTTGCCGTGTTGCTGGTTGTGCCCGTTCCGCCTTCGGTCGACGAAATCGCTCCGGTTATATTCGCCATCGCACCTGCTGTTGTTCCGGTTACATTAACCGTGATAGTACAGGAGGTATTGGTACCGACCGTCCCTCCTGAGAGGCTGACCGTAGTATCACCTGCTGCCGGAGTGAAGGTCCCGTTGCAGTTATTGACCACGCCCGGTGTCGCTGCCACCTGCAGACCTGATGGGAATGTGTCGCTAAATGCGAGTCCACTCAAACCAACCGTGGTATTCGGATTGGTAATCGTGAAGGTCATCGTTGTCGTGCCGTTCAATGGTATGCTGGGCGCACCGAATGCCTTGCTGATCGTCGGCGGCGCCACAACTGTTATTGGAACCGTACCTGTCGAATTAGTAAGAGCACCCGTAGTCGTAGATGAAGCGGATGCCGTGTTGTTCTTCACTCCGGCTGTTGTTCCCTGAACGGTAACCGTTGCAGTGCAAGTTGCCCCGGTTGCGAGCGATGCACCCGAGAGGGTTATGCTCGATGACCCATTCGTAGCGGTAACAGTTCCGCCTGGGCAGTTGGTGCTCGGGTTTCCTGGGGTAGCGACTGTCAATCCAGCGGGCAGAGTGTCGCTAAACGCGACTCCGCTCAGCGCTGTATTCGCGTTCGTATTCTGAAGAGTGAATGTCAACGACGTGGTGCCGTTCAGCGGTATTGTAGCGGCGCCGAATAGTTTTGCGATAGTTGGCGCATCGGCCACAAGCGTGCTGGCACTGGCAGTGTTGCCAGTCAAACCACCCGCATCGGTGGCCGTAACATTCCCGCTGGTGTTATTAGCTGTACCGTCAGGAGCTTGGCCTTGAACAGTGACGGTAACGGTACAAGTAGTATTTATGCCGATCGTGCCACCGCTCAATGAAACGGAGCCTGAGCCTGCAACCGCCGTCACCGTTCCGCCGCCGCAAGTGGTCGATGCATTGGGCGGAGATGCGACTTTGATATTTGCCGCGCCAGGCGCGAAGGTATCTGTAAACGCAAGTCCATTCAACCCGTCGCCCACATTCGGGTTTGTTATCGTAAACGTCAAAGTCGTCGTGTTTGGTGCACCGTTTATCGCAACATTTGGCGATCCGAACGCTTTTGCAATGCTAGGCGGCGAGAGGACAGTCATCAAAACCACATTCGGATGCGATCCGGTCGTGAAATCGTTATCGACCTTGGCCGCCGCCGGATCATGATGCACAGGATTTGTCCCGTTATATGTGGCCGTCACCTGAACGACTCCGCCGACGTTCTTAAGCGGCGAGCTGTTCGCGTCAATTGTGATTGAGTTTGTCGCAGCGCTCCAGGTTACAGGCAACGGGGTTCCAGCGGTTGCATTGCTGGTAATAAAGACGTCCAAATTGGCTGACGACTGATTTATTCCGTTCGAATCCTGAACCGTAGCAGTCAGAGTCGTGGTTGCTCCAACTTTAATCGGATTCTGCGCCGCCGAATTGGTGATCTGCAGGAATGGGGTAACCGTCAGCGTTCCGGATGTCGCGTGCGCAGAGTCGCACTGAGTACTGCCGATCGGATTCTGCGAACAACCCCACCAGTTGTCGGCCACACTCGCAACTGCGTTCGTGCCATTAACCTCGATTCCGTGATTGGTCGCAGCGTTAGAAGTGTTATTAACAATTCGGCTAAAGCTCATCGAAAACGTCGCTCCATTAGTCAAAGGACCAACTGCGATACCACCACCATTGTTAGCCGCCGTGTTTCCGAATATATGAGTTTTGGTTACGATGGTTCCAGACTGAGTCCCAGCTCCACCGATTTGGCCGTTTGCAATACCTCCGCCATCTCCGTTGCCACCGCCAGTGGTGACGGCTGAATTGCCGTGTATAAGTGTCAGATTATTTATCGTTACAGTGCTGCCAGGCGAGCTGTTGCTGCCACCGTTGAAAATACCCCCACCCTGACCGCCGGTGTTGTTTTTAATATCGCAGGCGGAAATAGTCAACGAGTAACCCCCGTTGAAATAGACACCACCACCACCTGAATTTGCGCCGTTGTTGGCGTGGTTACTATCTATGGTGCAGTTCGTTAATGATGTGCTTCCGGTAACGCCTGCCGCTCCAATGTTGGTAATGGCAAGCCCACCGCCCAATGAACTCGCGCCGGTGCCAGTGGCGGTATTGCTGGTAAAAGTCGTCCCTGTAAAATTGACTACCTGATTACCGTCAATTTCAACTCCACCGCCTATCCCATCTGACGTGTTACTCGAGACCGATCCGTTGGAAAACGTATCGGTTCCACCAAAGCTGTGTAAAACGAATACTCCGCCTCCATCTGAATGCTGGCTCTGGTTGCCAGTTATTGTAACGTTGGTCAAGTTCACGTTGTGGACGTCCGCTAAAAGACCAATTCCGCCAGCCTGAAGACCCGCGATATTATTGCTGACTGTAACATTAGTTAATGTTGCCGTACCGGCGCTGGCGCCCCCTACAATTGCCTGATTATTGCTATCGATGTTGATGCCACCGCCGTGACTATGCTGCCCGGCAGCCACACAAAGGTCGGTTCTATTGTTTGTTACTGTTGAATTCGTCAACGTGAAGGAATTTCCAGAGGATTTGAAAAAGACGTCAATGCCGCCGCCCGTTTCGAAGAACGTACCGCAAATCGAACCTGCGTTTCCGTGATTAACACCATTCTGGATCGTAAGACCAGACATACTTACAGTCTCGCCAGGGAATAAACCCGTCTGATCGATTCCGAAAACCTTGCAGTCGCCGCAGGTATTATCGAACGTAGTACTGACTGTCGTAGGAGCATTCCCGGTTATGGTAACACTGCGATTAATGTCCAAATCTCCGGATTGCGCATTGTTTTCCGCCGCGCCTCCACTGGATATGGTTAAAGTTGGATTAATACCAACGCTGAAAACAATCGTATCTGCGGCGCCCGTATCGGCGTTCGAGAAGATAATCGCATCCCTGAGCGAACAAGTACCTGTGCCAGTCGTTGCGCATCCGGGACTGTGAATAACGTCCGTGGCAGAGTTGACCGTGATGGTGGTGCCGCCTTCAGGCATTATAACTGAAGCGGTCACATTACCCTGGCTCATTACAACCAGACCAGGTCGACCATCGACATTGACCCGCATCGGCAGTACCGCGACTGGTTCGCTGGCTGAATCAAGCGTCACGGGAGTTCTACCAGTCATCACTCGTCCGCTGGTGCGGCTACGAGTTACCGACTGATTCGTGTCTTTGTACATAACCTGAATTTGGGTGCCGCCAGGAACCTTGACCAGCAGATCATCCGCAGGAACGGAGGACATTCTGGTGGTAAGCAGGATTGGCGCGGAATTGCCGACTCCAGTCGATTCAACCGGAACATCTTCCGCAATTGCCCATTTTTGGTTTGCCGCCGACTGGCTCAGAACCGGCGCGACATAAGTACCGTTCGCCATCGCAATGGTTTTTGCTTCTTTGTCCTTGCGACTCGCCAGAACTTCCTCTTCTGTAAAGGGACGAACGTCAAGACTGCCGCGGGCAAGAATGTGAACCTGATTATCGGCCGACATTACGGCTATCTCAGTCTTATCCTCACGGTCCCAGATGAAATTCCCCAGCGAAAATGATTTAGGAGCAAACGATAACGGAATGCTCTCAAGCCTGGCTGTCGCTGCTGAATCCACTCCTTCCAGGCGATCCTGGCCGTGCAGAACACTCAGCCTGCCTCCCGCCAGTATGGCAAGATCGTTGAATTGATCGCCATCAAGTGAACCCAGCGCCAATGTCGTGATCGACCCTGATATACCGCGAACCTCAGGAGTGGAATCGATAATGCTCTCGTGTTTATCGAAAATCAGTACTGAAGATCCCCCGGAGCCATTGACGCCTATAACAAGGTCCATCGAGCCATCCTGGGCGCCGAACTCTCCCGCAGTCATTGCCGTTACCGCGCCTGGCAATTCTTTGCGCGTCGGAGCGGAAAATCCGCCCAGTCCATCCCCCGCAAGGAGGTAGAACGCATTGCTGCCCTTGGCGGCAACCACAACATCCACTATGCCGTCATGGTTGAAATCACCGGTTAATACAAAATCAGGAGCTTCGGGCAGTTCGATCGTGGCCCCATCATCAAAGAATGGATTGGGAAACCGGCGCTGTCTAATACCTTCGAGGACAGCCGGATCGCTGGGAGCATAGGCCTGCTCGTTGGCCCACCGCAACATCAATACTCCGCCCCCGGAAGTCGCGTAGCCTGTAATCAGATCGGGGAATCCGTCCCGATTAATATCCGCAGTCGCCAGGGCGAGCGGCCGTGCGCCCGCTTGCCGCAGAGAACTATAAATCGAATCGGCAGGTCTGAGCGAGCCTGCTATGGGCGAGTTAAGCGCCAGTGATTGATGCGATGTACCCACAGCGCTCGCGCTGTCAGATGAAAGCTCGCGACTGTCCTGAAGCTTGATCATCGGCTTCGCTATAGATGTCGGCCGAACTTTGACAGAACTCAGAACTTTAAGCTGAGTGTGATCTTTAGCCTGGGTATTGTCCTTGGTTTGGGTGCGACCCGATGTCGCCGCATGAAACAGGCTGGTTGCAAGGACCATTGATTCACGCTTGACCAGCACCAACACGAACGTAATGCATAACGTCAGAACAACAAATCTGGTGAATCCAAAACGACGAATCAATGTCTTCATGTGATCTCCTTCATGCGATAAAACAGAACGACTCCTGCAATCAGAACCGACCGCAGAGGCTCGAACAACGGATATGGAACCGGACCAGACTAGAGCAATCCCGATCCATTAGGCCGAGCCGACAATATCCTTTTTTAGTTTGCGTCTTGACTTGCGGCGATCCACACAATCGCAGCGACTTAAATGAACAATGTTTGGGGAGTCGAGCTGGGCGGATCGATAATTGAAGCCACCTGGCACGCTTGTTTGCGTTCCAGGCGGCGACTTATCCACGAAAATAACAGTTCGCACTGAAAACCGCCCTCCTCACAAAATGGCCCAACCGTCGTAACGCCGATCGGCTAGGATCGCGCTGGAAAGATACCCTGAAGCGCGATAATAAAGGTCAATACAATAAAAGGCATCATATTATTATGCGGTTGACTGCCTCCGGCGATCCCTAAGGATTGCGGGTTCATTGTTGTCAGATTAGTATTGGCGCTTTGATACAGCGGAGTGCCGGTTCGGCCAACTGCCATTTGCCCCCAAGTGAGACTTTGCGGGTTGTTGCTCGTACCGCTTGAACCGCCCTGCGCCGTATGCGTGTGTACAGGCATCTCGGTCGTTATCAATGTTACAAACGGAACCCCTGATTGCTCTCCGATAAAATAATCCGTACCGCTGGCAGAGCTTTGCCCCTGATTTATAGGAACGCTGTCCTGCATGTTCGGCAGAGCAAAAGTACTCTTGCCGTCACCGCCATAAAAGGTTCCAAGCAGAGAGAAAAGAGCGGTGTTTTGACTGATCGGCAATAACTGACCGTCACATAAGGCATATCCGGTGGGCGCAAAATTTCCGGCCCACATTTTTATTTCGGCTACGAACGGAGCTGACATATTTTTCTCCTTATTCTCTAATTTCTGCTTGGGAAGACGCCCTGAAGCGCAATAATGATGTTTAGCACCAGATAAGGCTGCCGATTCTCGTGCGGCTGAGACCCTCCGATACTTGTAATGGAGGAAGGATCCATGGTGGAATTGGGTGCTCCCGCATATGCAGTCGTGGTACTCCAGAAAGCGGAACTCTCGCTGGCGACGTTTGCGGCCAGAGTGCTGGCCTGCACGAAATGAAGATGCGCAGGCATCTCAGACTGGATTACAGTATGAAATTCTTCACCTCCCCTTTCCCCCAGGGTACTAAATTGCGGTCCCGTATGAATCGGAACGCGACTCCTGCAATCCGGGAGCGCGAAAGTCGTCTGTCCATTCCCGCCGTATGTTGTTCCCAGGATCGAAAACAGTGCCTGGTTCTGATTAATTGGCAACAATTGCCCATTGCACAAGGCCCAGCCTTTGGGCGCAAAGTTAAAACTTATTAATCTCATCTCTGCCAAAAAAGGTGTACCCATTTGGTTTCTCCTATTGCACTCTATATGTGAAACGCCTCAGCACCTGAACAACTCCGTTAATTCTGTGTCGGAAAGATGCCAAATAAAGAGATAATGAAGGTTACAACCAGAAACGGCTGCATATTCTCGTGCGGTTGACTGCCGCCCTGGGGTTGAATCGCCTGCGCGTTGAACGCCACGTTAGCGGGAGTTGGGCCGTAAAAAGTGTTTGCGGTCGTCGGCGCAGTTCCCCATACCCCACCGTTCGTAGTGGCACCAGCACTGGTGTTATTGCACGCGGGAAGGTGTGAATGGTTGGGAATTTGCTGGGTTGTTAAAGTGACACCTTCGACGCCGCCCGTCTCACCGATTACGTAATTTTGACTTATGCCAGGACCTTGTCCCTGGTGAACGGGCACTCTGCCGGCAAGATTTGGAAGGTCAAACGTTTCCTGCCCGTCACCACCATATGTAGTGCCGATCAAGTTAAAGAGCGTGTCATTTTGCGAAATTGGAATCGTCTGGCCCTGGCACAATGCCCAGCCGACCGGCGCGAAGCTACCGCCAAACATCCTGATCTCCCCAACGTATGGACTGCTCATTTTTTATTCTCCTCCGCCTTGAATTTTATTGCCGCGAGATTTCCGGCCCGAATGCATCTCTGATAATGTAAATAACCCTTCCTAATTGATCAGAGAGAGTCAGCCGTTCCTCAGCTTTTATCATTCGCGGGCAATCCGAAGTAAATACAGGGTTAAATGACGAAGCCATTGTCGGCGCGTTCCACACTTTCTAGCCGACAAGGGCTGAGACTGAATTCAAGCCGCCGCGATTCTATTACGACCAATTAATTCAAGTCAAGCGGCCGGATTCGCAAACCTTCAAAACAATCGTTTACACGGCCGGAAGTTGTACGGCTCTCAACTAAGAGATGTGCCTGACTACGAGATCGTTAGAACTGCCACCCTAAACAGTGACATCGCTGAACCAGACAATGTTGTTACAAACAGCGAGAGCAGGCCCGCAGACTGCCGTACCTTTCCTTCAAGCGCAATACGGCCATCTAAATTACAAGTTACAATCCGACGGTCTATTCGATAGCCCATATAATTTGAGCTTTTTAGGAATCCTTTACCTGAGCCCGGCGATTCTAACTTCGAAAAAACTAATAAGCAAGAAAAAATGAGAAAATCCGTCTCGCAAATTGGACGTTGCGATTTCAAGTCGAGTTACAACAGCCTGCTCGTTGGCCGCCATTCGAATCGAATGTTCACCCCGTCAGTCTCTTTCTGGCTAAATCCCAACCGTTCAAATATCCCTACCGACGGATTAAACGTTTCCACATAAATACACAGAGGAAGACCAGCGGTTTCCGCCTGATGGGTAAGCTCACCAATGATTCTTTTGCCAATCCCCGATCCGCGATGCTGAGGCAAGAGGGCAATATCAAGGATTTCGATTCGATCATCCTCGTACGCAAGATAGAGACGACCTATCGCCTGGTCATCCAGCAGGATTATTTTATGATCACTGTTGGGGTAGTACTCCTGATAATGGCTAGACTGCGCCTGAAACTGCATCATCAAAAAGGCTTCCTTTTGCGCGTCGCTCCAGGGGACCTGAGCCATCTCCACGGCTCGGCTGAAGCAGTACACCTTAAACAGGAACTGCTTGTCATTATCGGTTACAGGGCGATAATTTATGTTCATGAGATTCGGGGGTTTTAGGCCGTCGGTTTTTTTTTCTTCAGGCGGTTAAAGACTGCTTCATAAATAATAGACTCGTCATGAATAACAGGCACCAGCAAGAGGATAAGTTCTCCTAATTCTGAATTCACCAGTTTGTATGAACCCTGGGCGGGTATTACGCCATCAGGAACTCTGAAATAAATGGCAAACATTTCCTGACGGTTGGTTTCGACCAAATCCCCTACCTCGATCAACTCTGTCTCGAGTGGCTGGTCAGAACCGTGATAAATTGTAAACTTTCGGTCCGTAAGATTATTAAATGTTGAGTGTGTACATGTTTCCAGCATAGATCTTGACGACGAGTCTTTTCCCTTCCTTCATTATTATCTGTTTATGCCATTTAACGGGATCGGTCGGTAACGCAATTGCCTGCACCCAGCGCGACTACTTAAGACTGGCCAGCCGATCTCCATTCCATCCTCAAATAAGTTTCGGATTCATCAACAATCCGGAATCCAAGCCTTTTGTACAGCCCCGCCGCCCTGTTGACTGCTGAGACTTCAAGGCGCAACGGGATATTTCTTTCACTAGCTTCATTAAAAAGATCTTCTAGTATCTTTGTGCCGATCCCGCCGGACCGATGCTCGGGCAGCAACGCAATATCTACAAGGTGGATCTCCGATTCGCTTCTACTAACAATTAGACGACCGATCGGGCCATCATCCTCCATGATGATAGATTTACCGGAGTCGTCGTAGTCTTCGTATTGAAATTGTTGAGCGCGAAACTGCATTCGCAGGAACATCTCCTGTTGCGCGGCATCCAGGCCCCACCCCGCAATCTCTTCCCGACGGGTGGCAGCATATACTTTAAAGAGGAATTCTTCGTCTTCCACAAGAGCCCGCCGAAGCGAAATTCGACTTAGACTGTCTGACAAACCTGCATCCTTTTTCGCTGATACAATCATTCGCTTTAGGAAAAGCGATGCGCAACTTGAAGTACCTTGCTGCGCAGACGTGCGGATTATGAATGCCTGCGGCGTGAAATTCAATAGCGACGGCATCAAAGTCTCGCGAAACCAAAATTATCCAGATGAACAAACTGAATTATATTTATTTGATACCAACGCTTGCTTAAAAGACATCTTAGACGATATTCTGCCATCGAACTTGATTCTCAAAAAGCTCGCGGAAAGTTTGAGGTTCACTCGATTCGGATGACTACAGTTAAATCACACGAAAGAACAGATACTCTTTCAGAATCAGCTGCTGCGATTAAGGACGAGGCTATAAACAATCGCAGAGACGAACGCGCGCTTATCCTGAAGACGGCCACCGATACGCTCTTGGATCCGGACAGCACCGACGGCGATAAGAACTGCGCTATCGGCAGTCTGTACACACTGTTTTCCGAGATTACAGGATTGGATGCGTTCAGCGAGTTAGAAGAAGATGTCACCGACACCTATCTTGATCACGGGCTTGCGTTGTCTCCGAGAGGTGCTGGTCGTTGTATATTTCATAACGAAAGAACTGCTCGGTATCTTCGCGGTCTGCACGACGCAATCGTCGAAGCACAAAAGCGATTTCCGTCCAGTGTCATCCACGTGCTCTACGCTGGATGCGGACCTTATGCGACGCTGGCGATACCGCTCACTACGAAGTTCAGCGCTAATGAGGTGCAGTTCACGTTACTTGACATTCATCAAAAGTCTCTGGATTGCGTTCGCACAATTGCTGATGCACTGGGAATCTCTTCTTATATAAAGGGCTTTATACGCTGTGACGCAGCCGAGTACCGCCATCCTAATGACGACCTATTCCATATTGCAGTCACGGAAACCATGCAAAAGGCGCTGATAAAAGAACCTCAGGTTGCAATCACTCTCAATCTTGTGCCGCAACTCGCTACCAATGGAATTCTGATTCCGGAAAAAGTGACTCTCGACATTGGACTGGCTGAAATATCACCTGACGCGGGAACAGATCCAGACAAAGTGATAGTCCCCGAAGAATCGATCGTGAGCCTTGGTAAGGCGTTCGAGATTAATAAAGAAATCGCCGGGCAAATGCCGACGCTCTTGAACAACGGCAATGGAGCAGCGTTCCCTCCGGCTGTAATCCGAATTAACGAAGACGTCTCAGGAAACCGGAAGGTCGCGATCCTGACAAGCATAACAGTTTTTGGATCAATCGAACTCAGAACAAACGAAAGCTGGCTGACCTTTCCAACTCCAATATTCGAGATCGGCGAGATTAAAGAAGGAACGGAAATAGAATTCAGGTACTCGTTGGGTAACAACCCGGGTTTGCGTTATCGTTTTATTTGAAACTTGAATTCCCTTCGATAAAACTTCGGTCTTAAACACAATGTCCGAGCAATTAGAAAATTTTCGTAAGCTCGTGCTGGAAGATGTGGCACTGCAGGAAATTCTCAGAAACGAACGTGACTACAATGCGTTCGTCGAATTGACCGTCCAATCAGGTAATCAGCGCGGTTACAGCTTCACGGCGGAAGATGTCGCGGCCGCGTACCGAGAAAGCAGGCGAAAATGGTTTGAAAGGCGGCTCGATCAGTGAAGCACCACCAGCTGGCAGGTTGGATTCCAATCCAATCTTATGCCAGGAACGGGCAGCAAATGATTGATTGGTGCTACGCCTACGACAGGCGGTTCACGCTTCCTTTCTTCAAGGACACAGTCGAGTCGCTGTTGCAACGACCGTTCAATGTTTTATTCAGGCATCAGACAAGCATCGAGCAGTTAACGGAATTTTGCGAAACCTATCCTGGACTGCGGCCTACTGGATTCATTTTCCATATGTCTCGATGCGGCTCGACGTTAATCTCCCAGATGCTGGCAACATCGTCACAAAACGTTGTCATTTCGGAACCGGAAATTGTCGATGCGGTCTTCAGTTCGAATGCAAGTTCCAGGAAATTCTCAAATGAACAACGAGTAGAGCTGTTGCGCTGCCTTATAGGCGCTCTTGGTCAAAAACGATTCAGTGAGGAGCATCGCTACTTCGTCAAGTTCGATAACTGGGCAGTTCTTGATTTGCCATTGATCAAGCAGGCATTTCCTGATGTCCCAAGAATATTCCTTTATCGCGATCCTGTTCCGGTAATGGTTTCGAATCTGAACGAAATTGCCGGGAAATTCCTGCCATCAGCGGTCGATCCGGCAATCCTGGGATTAGACTATCAGTCTGTCTTTCAAATGCGCTTTGAAGAGTATCTGGCTATTTGTCTCAATCGATTCTGTCAGGCCGGTCTGGATCATCTCGACGATAAAACAGTTCTGGTAAATTATCGACAGTTGCCTGACTTTGTCTTGACGGATCTGCCAGCCGTCTTTCGATCGGAATTTTCGGCCGAAGAGATCGAAGCTATGAAAAAGGTTTCAACTCTACACGCAAAGCGGCCATCCGCGCCGTACACCGACGACACCAAAGCAAAGCAATCACAGGCATCAGAGTTTGTTCGCCAGATGACTGAGAAATGGGTAATGCCGGTTTATCAACAATTGGAGGCAAAGCGATTAGCCAGTTAGATGTGATAGACTCACCTTCCGAATGCCAAAATGGAAACTGACAATCGAGTACCAGGGAACTCGCTATCACGGCTGGCAGGAGCAGCCGAATGCTCGAACAATCCAGGGAGAACTCCGTAAAGCGTCCGAGGCTTATTTAGGCGATAAGGTCGACATTGCGGGCGCCGGTCGCACCGACGCTGGAGTACACGCGCTCGCCCAGGTGGCGCACCTCAAAGCATTAAAGATTGTTCCATCCACAAAGTTTCAACACGAATTGAATGATCGACTGCCGGCAGATATTTGCATCCGTTCCGTTGTGGAGGTCCCTAACAGATTTCACGCCAGGCATGATGCTGTTGAACGCTATTACATCTACCAGATCGCAACGCGCCGAACGGCTTTTGCAAAACCTTTCGTCTGGTGGATCAAAGATAAATTAGATGTTGAGGCAATGCAGAATGCTGTTGCTCATATTCATGGACGTCACGATTTCGCGTCGTTTACCGAATCTCCGGCTCAGCAATCTTCGACCTTAGTTGAGGTGACGCACTGTGAGATCGGATGGCGCGGTGACTTGATCCTGTTTCGCATCGGAGCCTCGCATTTCTTGTGGAAGATGGTCAGGCGGGTAGTCGGGACGCTTGTCGAAATCGGCCGCAACGAAATTAAGCCGGATGCAATCAAAGAGTTACTCACGACAAAGTCCTCGACTACGGCGAAATGGACTGCGCCACCTTCCGGTCTCTTTCTCGAAGCAGTGCGATACGCAAACGATCCAATGCCAGGCGAACTTCTACCGGCCGTTTACGTCAGAAACACTTTGGTTTGACGCCGTGTGGGATTAAGATTTCAAGCGGCTCATGCAAACTCAGAGGTATTCCCATATGGATAGAACCTTCTTCACTCTTGGAAGCATCTCCGCTTTGATCTCAGTCGCAATGGGAGCGTTTGGCGCTCACGGTTTAAGAAGTCGTATCAGTCCCGAGATGCTTACCGTTTTTGAAACAGGCGCGAGGTATCAGATGTATCACGCGCTGGCGCTGCTCGCGGTCGCCTGGGCATATGTTCATCGGCAAAACAGCCTAACCGCCTGGGCCGGATGGGCGTTTGTGCTGGGGACCGTCTTCTTCAGCGGGAGCCTTTATATTTTGAGTATAACTGGAACCCGGTGGCTGGGCGCAATCACTCCGATCGGAGGATTACTGTTTTTGGCAGGATGGTTTTTGCTGGCGCTGTCCGCCTGGCAAAAGTAGCGCGATCGAAGACGTTGGCGCTACTTCATTCATAACGAAGCGCCTCGATGGGATCGAGTCGAGATGCCTTCCTCGCAGGCCAAACACCAAAGATCAAACCGACTGCGATTGACACGCCAAGCCCCGCGACTATTGCCCACAATGGAATCGAAGCCGGCAGGCTTGGCAGCAGCAACATCAACAGGTAACTGATTCCGATGGCCAGAACGACTCCAATCAAGCCACCCATAAAAGTCAATGTCATTGCTTCAAACAGGAACTGACTCACTATGTCACGGCGACGGGCGCCGATAGCTTTGCGCACGCCGATCTCGCGTGTACGCTCTGTCACACTGACCAACATGATATTCATCACGCCGATTCCGCCGACCAGCAATCCAACGCTGGAGATCGCAATGGCGATCAGACCAATCGCTCCGAATATACTATCGAACTGCTCAATGAAACGGTCAGCGGTTCCGAGATCAAAATTGTTTGGCTCGTTGAATTTTACACCGCGCTGCCGCCGAAGTATCTCTTCGATCTGATCCATGGCCTGAGGCAACTGCCCCGTCTTTGCTCGAATAACCAGCATTACGAAGTCACTGCGCGCTGAAAGCTTGCGAACGGTTTGGAATGGTATCAGGACTAAGTTGTCCTCTTCATTTTCGCCAAAAAACGAACCTTTCCTCTTTTCCAGCACACCGACGACTTCCCAGGTTTTGCCGGCCATCTGAACTTCAGAGCCCGCGATTTTCGAGCTGTTGGGAAACATAGCGTTGGCGGCGTTTACACCCAGGACCATCACGTTGCGCCGGTGATCATCGTCGATGTCGTTGAAAAAGCGTCCTTCGCGAATCGACAGGTTGGCTACCCGGGCATAACTCGGTGACGCGCCCTGAAGATCGGCTTGCTTGTACGTAAATCCGTTGTAAGAGATCGTATTGTCGATTCCCCAAACAAAAGCGGTGTTCGCAACATCTTCCACCGCGCTTGCCTGCGCCCTTATGACGTCGCCGTCTTCTGAGGTTAACGGTTTCCGCTTGTATTCACTTCGATCGCGATTTCCGATCCTAGGTCCGGTTGAAAGGTGAAATGCATAGATGTTGTTGACGCCATATTCTTCGACGATCTGAACAATATTGTTACGAACGCCTGTCAAAAGCGAGGCAATCACGATAACCGTCAGCACACCGATGACGATGCCGACCACCGTCAGTATGCTACGGAATTTGTTTCCGCGCAGGTTGGCGAGTGCCATCAGTATTGTTTCAATCGGAAAGAATCTGTTCCACCTGATCTTCATCGATGCACCGTTAGTTCTTGGTTAAAGCTACGATCGGATCCAGTTTCGCGGCTTTCATAGCCGGATAAAGGCCAGCGATAATCCCGATTCCGCCCGAAAATGCCACCGACAGCACTACGTAAAAAATACTTACCGTCATAGTTATCCCGGTCCCATACGTAATAAGCCTGGCAATTCCTATCGCGGCCAAAATACCGATCGCACCTCCAACGGTCGTTAAAAATGATGACTCGATCAGAAACTGGAGCAGTATCTGCCTTTTTCTGGCTCCGAGCGCTTTGCGAAGACCGATTTCGAAAGTCCTCTCCGTGACGCTGACCAGCATAATGTTCATCACGACAATGCCGCCGACAACGAGAGAGATAAAAGTTATTGGGACAACTACTGTTGCGATTGCGCCGGTGAACTGATCAACCTGATTGTTAACCTGCTCGACATTGACCAGACCGAAGTCATCTTCTTCGTTGCTCTTCAGCTTGTGCTTGATGCGCATGGACATTCGCGCTTCTTCGATAGTTGACTGGAAGTCATCGTGGTTGGAGGCTTTTCCGTGAAGCTGCAGAGTCCAGCGCCGACCGAACAATCGCTCAAAACTGGTTAACGGTATGTACACCATGTTGTCCAGCGAATTGCCGAACATTGTGCCGCGCTTCTCTTCGACGCCTACAATTCGCATCGGCATCCCGTCAATTTTCACTGTCTTATCGATGGGATTCTGTCCGGGAAAGAATTTCTCGCGAACGTCGTTGCCGATAACGCAAACCCATTCCGAATGAGTAACCTCGTGGGGGAGCAGAAATCGGCCCTCAGAAATGGTTTTGTCGGTGATTTCCGCCATATTAGCTGTGTCACCGATAATCTGAGTACCGAATAAGTCCTGGCCGTTTTCCTTCAGGTCGCGTCTGGTTTGGGCTTCTGCCCCGACCTCGCTGCACGTGGTGCATTCGTTAATCAGCCAGTCCAGATCCTCCCAGGTCAGGCGCTTATTGCGGCGATCCATCTTCTCGAAGTCTTCTTGAGAAACATTCCCGACGAATGCAATCCTTGAGATCATGAAATGGTTAGCACCCAGAACCTTGGAAACGGTTTCCGTCACATAAGAGTTGAGACCGTCAATCGAGGCGGCTACCAGAATCACCGATGCGACGCCAATAATTATTCCGATCAGTGTTAGAAATGCACGGAGCTTGTGCGCAAGAATTGACTGCAAAGCGATAATGGCGGCGTCTGCATAAAATGAATAAACGCTTTTCATAACACTGGGCTTCCGGTCAGATTGACCTGCTGGGAACAAACCGTCTTACGACAGGTGAATTGAAAATGTTTTCAAATAATGTGCCGATTGGATTTTATGCAGCAGGCTCCAATTCAAGTCTGCTCAAGGTTTCCAGCACTCTGATATAAAGATGTCTCGAAAGGACAATGTGTTAGCAACGTCAAACGCCAAGAATCGTGGCGAGGTGGTCGGCTATTTTACCAAGGAATTGCTCATCATGGTCTGTAAAGGCTCCTGGCGTGTCGCTATCGATATCTATCTGACCGTAAATCTTCTCGCTATCTTTAATTAAAACAACAATTTCCGCTCGCGTTTCAAGGCTGCAGGCCAGGTAATTATCGAGTTTTGTCACGTCCTCAACATTAATATCCCTAGTTTCAGCTACTGCGGTTCCGCATACACCGACTCCGACCTGTATATGGGTGTGTTCGGTTGGCTTCCCAATATAATTGTGCAGAACCAGGGTGTCGCCCTCCAGCAAATAAATGCCAGTCCAGTTGTATCTGGGGTTGCTGGCGTGGATCAGACGGACGGCTTCTTTAAGAGTCTCGTCGCGATTGCCGCTGGCTGAGCTTAAATCTTTCAACTGGCCGATTATGCTGTTTGTGTCCAAAACATCGATCTCCAGAAATCAGGTTTTAGAACTAATAGCATCGAATCCCCGAACGCGCAAACTCGTGGCATCACTTGGGCCCTGATTTTGAGCGTCACGCTGGGGTGTCACAGCCTTAACTATAGAAAGTAAAGCGCTTCGCTTCGCTGTGACAGTGTGACACCATTTAACAAAACTCGATTTCTTGTGATACAAAATGGCACACATGAGCTGTTTCCATTGATCCCGGGAAGTTCGATATTTGGCGCAGGCTAAAGTCTACGCCACGATTATCACTTTGCCGATAACCACCATACCTGGTCGTTTATCGGGATTCCGCAATCCGTCGGACGATAAATTTCCCGTGTCAGGTTTGGCCGCGCAACCTTATTTCTTGTTCTAACCATTTCAAGGTTCCTGCCGATATGAGAATCGGGGTGGGCTTTTTGCTCCGCTGAGGAACTAGTCGCGCCTGAGAGCATTAACAAAACAATAACAGCAATTTAGGAGCTGAAGAGGAAATGTCAACGAAATTGGGCGAGTCATTACTGCGCGAGAACCTGATTTCGGCTCAGCAGTTAAAAGAAGCTCTGGAATATCAGCGGACAAACGGTGGCCGACTCGGAACAACACTTGTAAAACTTGGAATCATTGAAGATAACGAGATCGCCAGGCACCTCAGCCGGCAATATGGCGTTCCTTCTGTCAATCTGTCATTTTTTGAAGTTGATCGCACAGCAGTAAAGCTGGTCCCGCAGGATGTTGCGGCAAAATACATGGTTCTGCCGTTGTCACGGGTTGGAGCGACGCTCACCCTGGCGATGGTCGATCCCACCAACGTTTTCGCCATTGATGATATCAAGTTCATGACCGGGCTCTCTGTCGAGCCTGTCATCGTCTCTGAAGCTGCATTTCAGGCTGTCTTTGAAAAGTTCTACGGCGCAACGCGCGAACTGGAGCTTGCCCGCCCGGGAACTGACTCGCCTGCCTCAGGTCCGACTGACGGATTTGGCCAGCAGACGATGACGGTCGATTTCGACGAGTTCGAAGAACCAACTCTCGACGTTCTCAACGAAGAAGACGAAATCGACATTGCAGCTCTCGAAAGATCTTCGGAAGAAGCTCCGGTAGTCAAACTGGCAAACGTGGTTCTGGTCGATGCGCTCAGACGCGGAGCGTCAGACATTCACATCGAGCCCTATGAAAAAGAGTTTCGCATTCGATACCGTATTGACGGCGTCCTGTACAACATAATGAACCCGCCGCTCAAGCTTCGCGATTCGCTGACTTCGCGTGTCAAGATCATGTCCAAACTTGACATCGCTGAAAAGCGACTGCCGCAAGACGGACGTATTAAGATCAAGGTCAAACTCGATGATCGTTCGCGCGAGCTCGACTTCCGCGTTTCGACGCTGCCAACTCTGTTCGGCGAAAAAATCGTGCTCCGACTCCTTGATAAAGACAAACTGATGCTTGATATGACCAAGCTTGGTTTTGAAGAGGATTCGCTCGCCCGTTTCCAGCGGAACATCGTGAAGCCATACGGAATGGTGCTGGTAACCGGTCCTACCGGTTCTGGTAAGACAAACACTTTGTACTCTGCCCTGTCGAGTTTGAATACAATCGACACTAACATTATGACTGCGGAAGATCCGGTCGAATTCAATCTGCCCGGTATCAACCAGGTTCAGATTAAGGAACAGATCGGACTCAATTTCGCCGCTGCCTTGAGATCTTTCCTGCGTCAGGACCCCAATATCATCCTGGTCGGTGAAATCCGAGACTTTGAAACGGCGGAAATCGCTGTGAAGGCAGCACTCACCGGTCACCTTGTGCTCTCGACTCTGCACACGAACGACGCGCCATCAACCATCAGCCGACTGATGAATATGGGTATCGAACCATTCCTGGTCGCGACTTCGGTCAACTTGATTCAGGCTCAGAGACTGATCCGTCGCGTTTGCCCCCAGTGCAAAGAAGTTCAACATACGCCACCGCAGGCACTAGTGGACCTGGGTTTTTCGAAAGACGAGGCGGGAAGTATTCAGACTTTTAAAGGCAAAGGCTGTGGCAACTGCAATAACACCGGTTATAGAGGCCGAATCGGTCTTTACGAAGTCATGGAAATTACGGACGAATTGCGCGAACTGATACTGATCGGCGCATCGGCTTTGGAATTGCGCAAGAAAGCTATCGAAGAAGGAATGCTGTCGCTTCGCGGCTCAGGTTTGGAGAAACTGCGTCGCGGCGTCACAACGGTCGAAGAAGTTCTGCGTGAAACGGTCAAATACTGAAAGGGACAACTGCTGTTATGCCTAATCTGTCGCTCAGCGAATTGTTAAAGAAGATGGTCGAAATGGGTGGATCAGACTTGCACCTGGCGACCAGCTCTGCACCTCAAGTCCGGGTGCACGGACATTTATCACCACTGGTGGGCTATGCAGAGCTAACGCCCGTCGATACCAAGCAGCTTGCGTATTCCGTTTTGACTGACTCCCAAAAGCACAGATTCGAAGAGGCCCTGGAGCTCGATTTCTCTTTCGGCATCAAAGGCGTTGCCCGATTCCGAGCCAACCTCTTTAACCAGCGCGGCGCGGTGGGCGCAGTTTTCCGCGTTATTCCGTATGAAATCAAGAGCTTCGATGCCCTGGGTTTGCCGCCGGTAGTGCAAAAGCTTTGCGAAAAGCCACGCGGCTTGATCCTTGTCACCGGTCCTACTGGTTCGGGTAAATCGACGACGCTGGCCGCGATGATCGACAAGATCAACATGGAGCGTCACGAGCACATTCTGACAATCGAAGACCCGATCGAATTCCTGCATCCGCACAAGAGTTGTCTGGTTAACCAGCGCGAAGTCCATGCGGACACGGAATCGTTCTCGAACGCGCTTAGAGCCGCCCTTCGTCAGGATCCGGACGTCGTGCTGATCGGTGAAATGCGCGACCTTGAAACTGTTGAATCTGCCTTGCGAATTGCAGAGACTGGTCACTTAACTTTTGGAACGCTGCACACGAATTCGGCATATTCGACCATCAACCGCGTCATCGACATCTTCCCTTCGCACCAGCAGGCGCAGATCCGAACTCAGCTTTCACTGGTTCTGGAAGGTGTAATGTGCCAGACGCTGTTGCCAACTACCAGCGGCAGTGGTCGTGTGATGGCGATGGAGATCCTGATTCCGAACGCAGCCGTTCGTAACCTGATCCGAGAAGACAAGATCCACCAGATCTATTCGATGATGCAGACCGGTCAGGAAAAATACGGGATGCAGACGCTGAACCAATCGTTGGCGACCCTGTATATGCAAAAACAGATTACCCTGGAACTGGCTCTGGCGAGATCATCGAACCAGGAAGAATT
This sequence comes from Blastocatellia bacterium, assembly GCA_035652355.1. Classification (GTDB taxonomy): domain Bacteria; phylum Acidobacteriota; class Blastocatellia; order DASRDY01; family DASRDY01; genus DASRDY01. The sequence goes on along the minus strand of DASRDY010000285.1, from coordinate 57,109 downwards.
ACAGGAGTTGATAAACCGTGGATCGGGACTGATTCACGGAGGTGGCGCAAGACAGAGTGGAGGCGGCGCACAGATGCCTCCGCCAAGCACCCCGCGACCGCAGGGCGCGCCGTTTAGCAGGCTTGGAAAATAGCAGCGAATTCGCGTTATTTGAAACGAATGTTTACGAACAAAATCGCGGGATGATCGCGAAAGAAGTATTCGAGAGAGAACCAGAAAGCAAGTTTATGTTCAGGGTCGCCCCGAACAGAAAACAAAGAAGAAGGGGAACAGCAACAGCACTGAATCCCTGCAACCTGAAAAGAATTGGAATCTGCCTTGTAGTGTAGGTGAAATAGCATGCCAACTTACGTATTTAAAGGTCGCAATCGTTTTAACGAAGTCGTATCCGGAGAGCGAATGGCGCCAAGTCGCGGCGCTCTGGAGATGATGCTGCGCAGAGAACAGATCGTACTGTCCAACGCGCGCGAAAAAGGCAAACAGATAGCTCTGCCGAAACTGAGCGGCGGCGGTAAGAAGGTGCCGGATAAAGACCTGGCGATATTTACCCGTCAGTTCTCGATTATGATCGACGCCGGTTTGCCGCTGGTGCAATGCCTGGACCTGTTAGGCCAGCAGCAGGAAAACAAAACATTCCGCGCTGTCCTGGGTCAAGTCCGTGCAGACGTCGAAGCCGGTATGACGCTGTCTGACGCCGCAGCCAAGCATCCACGAGCCTTCGAGGCATTGTATGTGAACATGCTGGCGGCAGGTGAAGCCGCAGGTATTCTGGACATCGTGCTGCAACGACTGTCGGTCTACATCGAAAAGATGGTCAAGTTGAAGGGCGACGTCAAATCGGCAATGATTTATCCGGTATCGGTCATCGTGATCTCGGTCGGTGTTATCGCGGTAATCATGATCTGGGTTATTCCGTCATTCAGAAAGATTTTCGAATCGATGGTCGGCCCTGGTGAGGCACTGCCGTTGCCGACAGAGATTGTCGTTGCCATCAGCGCATTTATGGCGTCTTACTGGTGGCTGATTGCCCTGGTAATCGGCGCAGCAATAATGGGCATAAAGGCCTACTACAAAACAGACGGTGGGCGCAAAACCATTGATACAATAATGCTGAAGGCTCCGATTATCGGACCGCTGCTCAAAAAAATCGCAATTGCCAGATTCTCGCGAACGCTGGCTACGATGCTCTCGTCGGGCGTACCGATCCTCGAGTCATTGGACATAACCAGTCGAACCGCCGGTAACGTTGTAATTATGGAAGCGGTCCGCAAAGTCCGCCTGGCAATCGAACGCGGTCAAACCATGGTCGAGCCGTTAAAGGCATCCCAGATCTTCCCTGCGATGGTTTCGCAGATGATCGGCGTCGGCGAAGCGACTGGCGCTATGGATGCGATGTTATCGAAGATCGCTGATTTCTACGAACAGGAAGTGGACACCGCGGTCAAATCGATGTTGACAATGTTAGAGCCAGCAATGATCGGATTCCTGGGAATCACCATCGGCAGCATCGTTATTGCAATGTACCTGCCACTGTTCAAGTTGATTTCCAAACTGGCAAGTCATTAATTCTCCAAGGCGAGAACCAACCAGCGCCCGCAAATTCCGTCAGGATTTGCGGGCGTTCTTTCTTTTGTGCAATATAAAAGTTGCTCGGGTTACAGGCCTCTGAACCTCCCAATATTTTGCAACTACCCAGCTTCTCAACACGTACGGATTCATATCGCGAAAATGTTCGACAAAATCAGGTGAAACCAAATGCGTTATTCCATTATCGTCAGCAAGATGCTGTCTGCAATCCTCTTACTCGCGATTGTTACCGATGGTCAGGGGGTCAAAGTCAATCTCGGCAAACCCTTGAGCCCGATACCCAAAATCTGCGAAGGCGTCGTTCCGGCTTCTGTCGAGGGCGATATTGATATCCCTGCTCTGGTAAAAGAGGCTGCATGCAAAGGCGCCGGCGATGCCCTGACAGAATTCACTTACAACCTTAAAAACACAAAACGCGAACGCAATAAAAAGGGTGAAGCCAAGGAAGAGTCGACCTTATTCGAGGTTTACCTTCCGACTCTTAAGAACGGAACCAGTGCGAGTGGAATTCTGTTGGCAGTTAGCCACAACGGTGTCCCGGTTGACAGTAAAGAACTGGAAAAGGAGCGAAGGCAGGCAGGAGAGCGACTGGAGAAGGAAGAAGAGAAGATCGCGCATAAATCCGTGCCGGCATCGAACAACAAACCGACTGATATAAAGGGAATGCATCCTATAGGATCGTATTCAAGCTTTAGTACCAACAGCAGCGTATTTGGATTTAGCAGAGGTAGCGCGAGACTTGGTATTGGGATATTCCTGAGCTCCTGCGATCTGAAACTGATTCGCCAGGAGCAAGTCGAAGGTCGCGAAACGCTGGTTTTCAGCTTCGCTCCACGAGCCGACGCCAAGCTGGATGAAGCTATGAAGTATATATCGCAATTAAAAGGCGAAATATGGATCGATAAACAGGATCGAATCGTCAGTAAGCTGGTTGGCTGGCCGGCCAGTTCGGGTAATGCAATGGGTAACGCGAAATTGTCGGACAAGATCGCTCCACCAATTTATGTGGATATGATCAGGTTGCCGGACGGGACTTGGTTACCGCACATAATGCGTCTGAATGCCGCTGACTATCCGACACTTTTTGATCGTGTGTCGGCGGACTCAACGGTCGAATTCAGTGATTACAAACGCTTCGTAACCGAGGCTAAACAGGAAAAATAGTGGCGCATCAGACATTTGGTCTCCGCTGTTTGGGTGAATGCGCTGTCAGGTTCGAACGGAAAATCAGCTAATCGAAGAGCGCAGACTGAATGTCTGGGCCGCTTTTTTCTTTACGATTATGATGTAGGCCAAAAGAACCTCAAAGATATATAATTATAGGGCTTGTCAGACTGCGGATTCGGAGAAAATCCGCGGTTTATCAAATAGAAGTACGAAGGGGGCCAGCGAATGAAGGAAACACAAAGACTTGATCCGATGCAACTTGCAGCGCTTATGGGTGATTACGATTCTTTAGCGAACAAATTTGCTGACCTGCTTTCACTGCCTGAATTGCCTCAGGAAGTTAGACAATCCATCGATGCCCACATGAGAGAATTGATGAATAAAGTCTCATTAAGCGACCCTAACACCGTTCGTGCGCTCTATCCGATTCTGCGACGCCTCTCTGAAGAGGGCCAGTTGAAAGCGATGTAATCGGGCGCGAATCTCGAATCCGCTTTCGATCTTCGTGGGAATTCCCCTGCGCCTATCTCAATCATCGAGCATTTCTGGCTTGCTTCTTAGCCGTTGTGTCGGTTAACTTTCGCTTATCTAAATCGACCTCTTCGATGGAGTTAATCCGACATGAACAGACCTTCTCTTCTCAGCATCATTTTTACTTTGTTGTTTGTAGCTTCGATCTGCCTGGTTGCCTGCACGACTGGCGCAACTGAATCCGATGTATCTGAACGCGCTAAAAAGATTCACAGCGAAGCCACCGTCGTCGACACCCATGTTGATACGTTGCAGCGAGTATTAATCGGCAATGTCGATATCGGTAAACGCACCGACGGAGGTCACATCGATATTCCGCGAATGCGCGAAGGTGGAATGAAGGCAGAGTTCTTTTCGGTCTGGATTGACTCTGTATTCGAAGGACCGTGGGCGGTCAAACGTACTCTCGATCTGATCGACGCAATGAACAGAGTGATTGCAGCAAATCCAAAGGACTTGCAGTTAGCCGTAAACGCTTCGGACATTGAACGCGCCAACAAAGAGGGCAAGATCGCTGCGCTGATGGGAATTGAAGGTGGTCATGCGATTGATGACGATCTGGCGACTCTGAGGCTATATCGGCAACTCGGTGTTAGTTACATGACCCTGACCTGGTCGAATCCCAACAACTGGGCCGATTCGTCGGGAAACAAGAATCGCGATCATGTTAAGGCTCCCGATGGGCTCAGCGATTTCGGTAAAGAGGTCGTGCGCGAAATGAACCGCATTGGAATGATCGTCGACATTTCTCATGTTTCCGACAAAACGTTCTATGATGTGATGGCGGTGACGACAAAACCGGTTATCGCATCACATTCATCATGTCGAGCGCTTTGCGACGTTCCGCGTAACATGACGGATGATATGCTGCGGGCGCTTGCCAAAAATGGTGGAGTCGTCGGGATCAACTTCAACTCAGGATTCATTGAAAAGGATTTCAATCGACGCAGCGACGAGTGGGACAAACAACATCCGAAAACCGCCATCAAACATGAAGATTACCTGAACAATCCTGAAGGCGAAGCCGCCGCGAATTACAAACTTGATTACGGATCACCGAGCGGCGCAGTGCCTCCGACTTTCGATATGTTGATCGAACACATCGATCACGCGGTGAAGGTCGCCGGGATAGACCACGTGGGTCTGGGCTCTGATTTCGATGGCGTTCCGAGTTTGCCTAAAGGCATGGAAGACGTGTCAAAACTCCCGCACATCACGGAAGCCTTGCTGAAAAAAGGCTACAGCGAAGAAGATGTTAAGAAGATCCTCGGCGGAAACTTCATGCGAGTCATCCGTGAAGTGACGGGTAAGTAGCCGTCAATCTTACCAGGAATCGCGAGCAATCAGGTCTTCATAGCTTTCCGCGCGTCGTGCGACTTTGGCTTTTCCTTCGCGCGAAATCATAATAACCGCTGGCGCGGTCCGACTGTTGTAGCGGGACAACTGCGCTAGCGTATACGCACCGACATTCAGCAGCGCAATCAGATCACCGGATCTGACGTCATTGGGCAGTAATCGATAATCCGGTAATCTGTTTCCTTCCAAATCGAAGAAGACATCGCCGCCATCACACAGTGGCCCGGCCAGCTTATATTTTTCCGTGTGAGGTTCAGCCGCACGTTCAGCAGCTACTGCGTGGTAATACCACTTGTAATTGTTCATCGGCAGCAACTGGTTATAGCCAGCATCGACCAGCAGCCAGGAATCGCCGGTCTCCGGACGAGTCTTCGTATTGTGAATTCGGGTCAACATCACTCCGGTGTCGCCGATGATGCTTCGACCCGGTTCGAACAGGAGCGTCAATTTGTTGAGCATTTCTTCTGCATTAGAGACGCTGGTTGTTAATTGACTTGCGATAGCATCAAGGGCCGTGCGAAGAATCTCTGATAAATCAAGGGTCGCGCCGAGCATCACCCGTTCGCGTTCGCCGATCTGATCAACCTCAGAGTCGTCGCGCAGGTAATTCACAGGAATGCCACCGCCAAGGTTGACGTGATCCAGTTGGTACCCCGTGCGTTGGTACAGCAAGACCATATGATGCCACATTAACTCGAACGCTCGGGCGTATGCGTCTGCGTCCGGCGTTTGCGATCCCACGTGTATATGAATGCCGCGAAGCCGCACGTACTTTGATGACAGAGCGCGGTCGAAACCTTTTTGCACTTCCTGCGGCGACAGGCCGAACTTTGATTTGTAGAGCGCTGTCTGAAGTCCCACATGCGAGCGCGTTATTATCTCTGGCACAAGCCGTAGAGTTACATTTGCAGTGCGTTTCAACCTTTCGGCGACGCCGACAATCAAATCCAACTCGTAAAGCGAATCGACGTTTATCGCGAAAATGTCGGCGTTGATCGCTTCTTCAATTTCTCTCTCGGTCTTTGCGACACCGTTAAAGATTATCTGATCACCAGTGAAACCGACTTTCAGCGCCTGGAACAGTTCGCCACCGCTGTTTACCTCAAGATCGATGCCGGAGCCTTTGACGACATTCAGGACCGCCATCGTCGAATTGGCCTTTGACGCATAGCAGAGCTTTACCCGCGGCCAAACCGACGTTGCCGCGGATTTCAACCGGTTGATGTTGTCCGTAATTCTTGCTTCTGAAAAAACGTAGAGCGGCGTGCCGTATTGCCGCGCAAGCTCAACCGCATCGGCGCCATTGATGTTCAGGTGTCCGTTAACTTCGGTCAAATACCCCGGCACAACCCAGCGGGGTGACGATGAATCGCTCATTGCTGCTCCTGGTTTGTAGTAATCACCTGAACTGACTCACTGCCACGCGGAGAATCGAGGACTCAGGCAAAAGATCCATTAAACATTGAGTCTAACAGCCAGCGATACGGTCATCAAGCTGCATTAAGCCGATGTGCAGTTTTGAGAAACGTCAGTAAAAATAAATTGTTATTCTCTGTTCAGTGTGCGAATGATAAACTTCAGAAAGGTTTTGAATCCGTTTAGCTGACGTTCGCGTTTAAGAGAGTGGCGCGGATAGCTTAAACTGTTCGATAGGAATTAATAGATGCTGGCAGCCTCCCTTTATAGAACTGGCATCAAATCCGGAATTGGGGACCGGCGTTTATTCACGCTGCTGTTGTTCTCTCTTTGCCTGGCGGGTTTCGACGCCACGGCAACTGTTCATCATATCGCATCGGGCATAGCGGTCGAGCTCAACCCCGTGATGCGCTACTTTATCAGTATTGGCTGGGTAACGTTCTTCTGGGTCAAGGTTTTGTTAACAACGGTTGGTCTCTGGATATGTTACGTGACTCGGGATCGACCGCTGGGTCGAATTGGGATCTGGTTCACGGCGATCATTTATCAGCTAATCGCCTTTTATCACATCTACATCTTTATGACAGAGTATCCGCACTAGTTCAGAGTCCAGCCTTTAGGCTGCTGATTCGGAAACAGGCAAGCTAAAGCTTGTACTCTGAACACCGGGTCAAAATTGTCTTATCAACTTGGCCGCGGTTTCGATGTGACCTGCCAGTACAGTGTCTTGTTCTATAAACGGAATCGATGCTCGAATTTTTTGATAAGCCGCAAGCGCTCCTTTTCCAGGTTTAAGCGGTGCAATGAAATCGAGTCCCTGCGCGGCACATATCGCTTCGATAGCTAAAACTTTATTTACATTGTCGATAATCTGGCGAAGCTTGTTCGCAGAAGTCATCCCCATACTTACATGATCTTCGCGATTGCCTGACGTCGGCAGATTGTCAACCGATGCGGGATGAGCAAGAACTTTGTTCTCCGCCAGCAAAGCGACAGCCGTCACCTGCGCGATCATAAATCCAGAATTTGTTCCAGGGTGTTTAATCAAAAAAGGAGGAAGACCGTCGCTGAGATCGGCGTTCACAAGTCGCTCGATTCTGCGCTCCGAAATGCTGGCAAGTTCTGAAACCGCGAATCCCAGATAATCCAGGGCAAGCGCGATCGGCTCTCCGTGGAAATTACCGCCGGATATAACTTCGCCCGATTCAGGAAAAACCAACGGGTTATCTGTCGCGCTGTTGATCTCGATTTCCAGAACTTTGCGGACGTGATCAACCACGTCCAGCACCGCCCCGTGCACCTGTGGAATACATCGAAGCGAATATGCATCCTGCACACGTCCGCAGTTTTCGTGGGAGTGAACAATTTCGCTGTCAGACAGCAGTTCAAGCATCGCCCTGGCAACCCGACTTTGCCCTGGCTGCGGGCGAGCGGAATGGATTCGTTCGTCGAACGCCCGGTGACTTCCGCGCAAGGCCTCAAGGGTCATTGCCGCGATTGTGTTGGCCGCTTTCACCAGCGACGCTGCATCAAGTACAGCTAGCGAGCCAATCGAGGCCATTGCCTGTGTACCATTGATCAGCGCCAACCCTTCTTTTGCTTCCAATTCAACTGGGATCACTCCGGCGGACTTCATCGCCTCTGCCGCCGACAAGCGGTGTCCTTTATAGAGGACTTCGCCTTCGCCAATCAGACCCAACGCCAAATGTGCAAGCGGGGCCAGATCGCCGCTCGCTCCAACAGATCCCTTTGACGGAATCACAGGATGAATTCCGGCGTTCAACATCTGGACCAGTCGTTCTGCAACCACAGGACGGACGCCGGAGAATCCTTTTGCCAGCACATTCGCGCGCAAAAGCATCATCCCGCGAGTCGTTGGTTCATCCAGCGGCTCGCCAACGCCGCAGCAATGCGACCGAACCAGATTCACCTGTAACTGGCGCAATTCCTCAGGCGGAATGTGAACGTCGACCAGTTTTCCGAAACCGGTATTTATCCCGTAAACGGCGCGACCGCTCTCGAGGATTTCGTCGACAGTCCGGCGCGATCTTTTAATGCGTTCTATTGCTTCAGGAGCAATGCTGACTTGTTCGCTCTGGCGGCTGACGGCAGACAATTGCTCCAGGGTGAGAGTGTTTCCGTTGATCTCAATCATTGTTACGTCGATGTTACGTCGATGCGTTGTACTTCAGCATTATGTGGCTGCCGGTGTTGTTGTAAGGCAGAACATCTATTTCCAGTTGGCGTCCGTTCTTATCGGCCTTGATGGAGATTACCTTGTTCGGATTAGTCGACATGCTGGCGGACCATCCGGCGGAGCTCAACTCATGCTCGTAATAATCGGCGACTTCTTTTTGAGCCTTGGGTGAGTAGCTGCCGAGCGTTACGTGCTTTGCATCGGGATCGAAGGTGTAGGTTGAATCTGTTGTTTCGGCAACGTTCGGAATATCCTTTGGAAGGTTATCAGGCGGATTTGGCTGCGCAATGATGACCGAAACAGTTCCATTTGGATATTTCGTCGTTGTAATAATTTTGTCCCCTTGCTTTTGAACCGTAACAACAGGCTGGCTGTTGTTCGGAGCGGCCGATGGCTTTCCGGTACACGAAGCACAGGCCGCAAGCGAAAGAGCAATAAGACAAAACGCGGTTAACTTAATTCGGTTCTCTTCACAAATTAATCTCATATTAGTGGCAGACATAATACATTGGCTGGATTTGATTGAAAAGCCAGACGAGACAACCTGGGTGCAGCATTACGATAGCAGATTGATCAGTTTTCGAAACTGATCGTGAACATACATATTGTGTCGTTCCGCCAATGGCACAAAGTATTTCATCGTTTCGCCCAGGTATTTTGCTCGTTTGTTTGGTTTCCTGGAGAGATGCAGTCCACGCAGATTATCAAGTCGGTCGCCCAGCTTTATTGGAAGTGCCACTCCGGGACTTTCCTCTTCGATTGCCCTCAAATAATCTACAGTTTCCACTCCGCCGTTTTTGGTAAGCAACCTGACGGCGTCGGCAATCTCCGGATTGAACATTGCCCGCAAGTCTTCAACGGTTATATCACTATCTTCAACTACATCGTGCAGTAATGCGCCGCATAGAATTGTCGCTTCGCGACGGTTAAGCTCGTCCGACAAAACCATAGCGACTCGGATAGGGTGATTGAAGTACGGCGTGCCTTCGTCTCTTGTTTGGCCTCGATGCAGGGCCTCGCCAATAATATAGGCTCGACGAATTAGAGACAGGTCGTCTTCTCCAGTATCTTTCTCAAACTTTTGAACGAACTCTGCCCGGGAGAGAACAAATATCCGGCTGTCATCTGACAGTTCGATAGGCACGGCGTTAGACATACGCACTCCTCGATCAATAGCGATCAGTACGACACAGGCGCGAGCCATGTCACTGAGCTTACCTGATCGACGTAAAGCAGGCCGTCGAAAGGCTAAACTCTAACCTTGAAACTTGCCTTTTTGCAATGCACAATAAGTGTTTAGTTTTGTAAACCGTTTTGATTACAGAACATAATAGAGATTATTGTCGCTGATCGGCGACGCGGCCTCTTGTTCGGAACCGTTATGCAGACCTTAGTCATAGATTATTTTTTGAGGCCGCTCTGCCTGCTGATATGTAAACTGCTGTTTCGCATCCGGTTCTTCGGCATCGAAAACGTTCCGATGACCGGATCGATTATTCTGGCTCCGAATCACGTCTCTTACGCCGATCCTTTCTGGGTAACGATTCCGCTGCAGCGTCGTGTGCATTATATGGCGTGGGATCAGATATTCAGGCTGCCAATCGTCGGCTGGATAATGCGTTTCCTGGGCGCATTTCCCGTAAAGATCGATCGCTTTGATCGAAGCGCGCTGCATGACGCCAGCGACGTTCTGGGGTCAGGCGAGGCACTGATGATCTTTCCCGAAGGAGGACGAACAGTTGACGGATATCTTCAACCATTCAAACCCGGAGCTTCCCGATTAGCACTGACGGTGGGCACGCAGATCGTCCCCGTTACAATAAATGGCGGTTACTCTGCTTGGCCGTCGCGTAACATTTTCCCGCGTGCGGGAAAAGTAACTGTAACTTATCATCCGCCAATTGAAGTTCCGGATATGAGTAAAGCACAGCCTACTGAAGTTCGCGCCGCCGCGCACGAGCTGTCGAAAAGAATCAGAGCCGTAATCGCCAGCTCGCTCGACTCGCAATACCTTCCTAAAGATCAAAAAGAGAATGTCCTGAGCTCTGAATTCTGAAGAACAACAACAGAGCTTCCGTGAACGTCAGAAAGAGGTTCGTTACGGAAAAATCTGATTCAGATGGTTTTTCATATGACCGATGTAATCGACAATCATATATTCCAGGGTAGCTGGTTCATCTTCGCTGATCACCTTCCAGGCGATCTGGTTTAGATTGTGTTTACGACATGGGCGTTTGAGTCTCTCTTCCGAAATGAATTCGATCACATGCGCAATATGAAGATTGTAAAGCTTCCATAGTTGGACAAGTCCGTTCCAGGACTCCTGCTGATAATTTTGGACGCTGACCCAATATTCTTGTTCATAGCCTGGGAAAACAAGGTCGTCTTTAAACTGCGCGCGGATAAACCGTTGATGGTTATTAGCAGCAGAATCTATCAAATGACCGATAATCTGCTTTGGTGACCATTTTCCCGGAGCAGGGTGAATCATGCTCTGTTCATCTGTCATCATCAATAAACGCTCTGACGCGGTTTCGACCGTCTCGCAAAAATCTTGAATTGTTTCTTTCATCTATTCACGCGTGGGCCCTAATCGCCTCTCTCCTTTTTGCAGAAATAATCGCCAGAGTAATACCACCCGAAAGCGATCCAGCCATAACGGTGAATAATACCCAGAATATCAACTGAGGAAAGAAGGCGAGCCAGAAATATTCTGACCAAAAATCTGTTTTCAATTCGGGAGGAAAATCGAAGTAGTCATAATGCGTGCCCCAGTTCCCTCGCATCGCCAGAAACATCACGATGGCGATAATAGCGCGAGATGCAAAACCGTACATAAGTAACGCTTTGAAGAGGCGTTTCCAGCCGAATGCTTGGATTGCTCCACAGGCAGCAGCTACCGACCAAACTATGAGCAATCTAGTGTGAAATTCCAGGGAAAACTTTTCTCTAAGCCAAGGCAAGATTCCAAGTGAACCGTAAAGCACCACCAAACCGGTAATCGAGAGGATAATAATTTTGGTCGGGTTAGGAACAACCGATTCTGATTTGGCAAGTTCATACGCCATATACACGCCGATGGGAATTGCCAGCCATGTAATTCCGACGACCCAGTTTGTGTATGTCGGAACCAGGCCTCCCGTTTCTCGGCTGAACCACGTGTCTGACCAATTATGAAGTTCGCCGCTCAACCGAAGTATGGTCATCAAAAGGCTGACGAAAAATGGTGCGATGATTAACCTTCCGATGTTTGTCGATCTACTTGTGTTTTCCATGATTTTACCAACCGTTGACGCCGCTGAAATTTGATTGATCTTAGCTCAGTTTCGATTTCATCAGCAGGATAAACGTCGACTTTTTACGATTTTTTACCAGAGATCGCTTTCCCTTGCTTACTTGTGCCTACGTTGTATGATTCTAGGTTCGGACACTGTCTTTTAGAGAGGAAATTGTCGTGGCTAGACGACAGAAAGAACCAGACTTGACTCAGATCATCGATGCTGAGTTCGGCTCGAATGCCTCGTACGTCGCAGAATTGTTGAGTCAATTTCAGGCAAATCCCGCGCTGGTGGATGAAGAGTGGCGCGAATATTTCGAAAGACTTATCGACAGTGATGGAGCAAGCCGCAAAGCAAAGCGCGAGACCAACGGGGGAGGAGCGGCCAAAACAGAACCGGTCGCGTCAGCGCCTGCTCCGGTTCAAACCAGGCCTGCGCCAAAAGCAGAGATTTCGCTTGAGGGCGACAAAGTACCCATCCGAGGCGGCGCATTAAAGATCGCCGAGAATATGGAGCAGAGCCTTGCTGTTCCGACAGCGACTTCGCAGCGACACATACCATTGAAAGTTGCGGAAGAAAATCGCCGTTTGATCAATGAACAATTACAGCACGATGGCAAACGCAAGGCTTCTTACACTCATTTGATCGCATGGGCGATTATCAAGGCATTGCAGAAATTCCCGCAGCTCAATGATGGTTACGAAGCTATCGACGGGAGCGCTTTTCGAGTAAAGCGATCTGAGGTGAACCTTGGATTAGCAATCGATCTGACGAAAAGCGACGGCAGCAGAACGTTACTCGTGCCGAATATCAAAGGCGCGAATCATCTCACCTTTTCGCAATTGCTGGCCGCATACGACGACATTGTATTTCGCGCTCGCGATGGAAAGATTCAGGTGTCTGATTTCCAGGGAACGACTATAAGCCTGACCAATCCTGGCACAATCGGGACTAACGCTTCGAATCCTCGGTTGATGTCGGGACAGGGTTTGATTATCGCAACGGGCGCGATAGAATATCCGGCTGAATATCAGGCAATGTCACCCGAAGCGCTCTCGCAACTTGGCATAAGTAAGGTGATGACGATTACCAGCACCTATGATCACAGGATCGTGCAAGGTGCGGAATCCGGAGCTTTCCTTGCCCTGATTAGCGACTATTTGCTGGGCAAACATGATTTCTACGATGAGATCTTTGCCGACCTGAAGATCCCGTTCAAGCCTTTACGCTGGGCTGTTGATCGCAATCCTGCATTGCTTGGCGGCGACCGCTGGCAGGAAGAGATTAAGAAACAGGCTCGCGTCATTGAATTGATAAATGCCTACCGCGTTCGCGGTCACATGATCGCCGATATCGATCCGCTCCGCGCCACCGCCATACAACAACATCCCGAGCTGGACATTGAGTATTACGGATTGACGATCTGGGATCTCGATCGCGAATTCATCACTGGCGGGTTGGGCAGAGTTGAAAAGGCGACGCTGCGCGATATTCTAGCCAAACTTCGACAGGCATACTGCGGCACAATTGCAATTGAATATCGGAATATTTCGAGCCCTGCGGAAAAAGACTGGCTGCGCGATCGCATTGAGGAACCCCGACCGGAAATACCGGTCGAGGTCAGGAAACGTATCCTGTGGAAGCTGATTTCGGCGGAGCTGTTTGAAAAATTCCTGGGCACAAAATACCTTGGACAAAAACGTTTCTCTGTTGAAGGCACGGAAACGACCGTCGCGCTGCTGGATCAACTGGTCGAACATGCCGCCGAAAGAGAGATCAAAGACATAACCATCGGAATGTCGCATCGCGGTCGGCTAAATGTGATCGCCAATGTGATTGGGCATTTCTGCGAGCGGATCTTCACCAGTTTTGAAGGCTCGGTCCATCCAAATTTCCCATCAGATCAGGGTGACGTAAAATACCATCAGGGCGCCAGCGGCGAACGTGAGACCGAATACGGAAATATCGCTTTATCGGTTGCATTCAATCCCAGCCATCTCGAGTTTGTCGATCCCGTAGTGGAAGGATTAGTTCGCGCTAAACAAGACACGCTGTTCGGCGGTCGGGCGAATGGCGCCAATGACAGGGCAATGCCTATCCTGCTTCACGGCGATGCTGCCTTCTCCGGTCAGGGAGTAGTGGCGGAGACGCTGAATTTCTCTCAGCTGAAAGGTTATCGTGTCGGTGGAACTATTCACATTATCGTTAATAATCAGATTGGATTTACGACGCCGGCAGAGCAACTTCGCTCATCGCTATACAGCACTGATGTCGCGAAGATGATCCAGGTCCCGATATTCCATGTTAACGCGGATGATCCGGAAGCCGCGTATCATGTGATGAGAATCGCGCTCGACTATCGAATGAAGTTCCATAAGGATGTCGTCATCGATCTGATTGGTTTTCGGCGTCACGGTCACAATGAAGGTGACGAGCCGTCCTACACACAGCCCGTCATGTACCAGCGCATCCGCGAGCATCCGGGTGTGCGAATGTTGTACGGACAGAAACTAGTCAAAGAAGGCGTTTATACTCAGGAAGAGTTCGACGCATTAAACGACGAACGCAATCGCCGTTATGAAAACGCGTATCTTGGCGCGAAGGAGATTGTCAGCCGTCGACAACCGATAACGATCCCGCCCGTCATTCAGGAGAAAGCCGAGACCGAAACGGTTGAAACCGACGTCGATCAGGGAACGCTTCAAACAATCGCCAGCGCTGTGACAACCGTTCCCAAAGGCTTTCATTTGAATCCAAAAGTTGTCGGGCTGCTCGCGCGTCGCGCAAAGATGGCGACCGGCGAAGTACCTGTAGATTGGGCGTTTGCCGAAGCACTCGCATTCGGCGCTCTGTTGCTGGAAGGCACTCCCGTGCGCTTAACGGGAGAGGACAGCAGTCGAGGTACGTTCAGTCAGCGTCATATGGTGCTGTTCGATACGCAGACGGATCAGCCGTGGACTCCATTGGCAGAGATGAGATCGGACCAGGCGCGTCTGGAGATTTTCGACAGCTCATTGTCGGAGCAAGGGGTTCTCGGCTTCGAATATGGCTACAGCGTGGCCGCACCAAAGACATTGACCTTGTGGGAAGCGCAGTTCGGCGACTTCGTGAACGTTGCTCAGGTCATCGTCGATCAGTTCATCGCGGCAGGCGAAGAAAAATGGAATCAGAAGAGCAGATTGGTGATGTTGTTGCCGCACGGTTATGAAGGTCAAGGCCCCGAACATTCCAGCGCTCGACTGGAACGGTTTCTGCAATTGTCGGCTGAAGACAACATGCAGGTCGTTTACTGTTCGACGCCGGCCCAATATTTTCACGTGCTGCGACGTCAAATCAAACAGACGCCCAGCAAGCCTTTGGTAATGATGACCCCAAAGAGTCTGCTGCGTCACCCGCACGCGGTTTCACCAATCGACGAGTTCACCAGTGGCGGATTTAATCCGATCATCGAAGACTCGATTGTGAAGGATCCGTCACAAATTGAGCGTGTGCTGATCTGCAGCGGCAAAGTTTATTACGATCTTGATGCAAAACGGCAGGAGTTGAAAGACACCGGCACCGCGATTGTTCGCCTGGAACAGTTCTATCCTTTCCCGAAGAATATGATGGAGCGCTACCTGAAGACCTTTACTTCAGCGAAGGATTTCCGCTGGGTTCAGGAAGAGGCAAAGAATATGGGCGGCTGGACTTTTGTGCGTCCGCGTATCGATGAAGTATTGCCCGAAGGTTACACGGTCAGATACGTTGGTCGAGCACGCAGTGCGAGCCCTGCAACCGGTGTTTACGCGATCCACCAGATGGAACAGCACCAATTGGTCAACGAGGCGTTTGCCTGATCCTGGCAGAGCACGCGTCGGATGCTTAACTCCCATCAGGTGATCTTTATTATCAAAAGCGGGCCTGTTTATTAACCACGCATGCTAGATGCGTACGCTGCGGGGTTACTTCGGTTTCCTTTCCAGTTGCAGACGCACCGGAGGAAACCCCACAATGTCGTATGTCGAAGAAGCAACCCCGATATTAGCCGCTTCGAGTGCGGCCAGTATCTCGCGACTCATCGCGTCCTTCATCCTGCGAGTTCCCGGTGTCGTAGTTATGAAACGCACCGCAAGCTCTATCCAGTTGTCGGTAAGACGGTAATACACTTTCGGTTTCATAACCGAAGGATGCATGTAATAGTGCTCCTTCATTTCCACGAGCGCCTCACCAGCCAGCTCTATCATTTTTTGCGTGTGACGTTCCGCGACCTCCAACAAGATCTCTTCCGCGCGTTTGTAATTATCTTTGTAGGCTATCGGAAGAGTCATCTCTTCCCAGATAAACGGAAACTCGCGAGTGTAATTGTAAACAGGTTGCTCAAAGATCTTATCGTTGGTGACAGTTACGATTCGCCCCGTGTACTGTCGACTTTTTATCCACACCGATGGAGCGTCTTCCTGTTCCGGCGGCGACTGCCCCATCTCCATGATCGTCGTCTGCATAAACCCTAGCGCCATAACATCGCCGCGCACGCCACCCATCGCAATGCGATCGCCAATCGTGAAGTTCCTGCCACGCAAAATCACAAAATATCCTGCAAAAGCCGTGATAACCTTTTGCAGCGCGAACGCCACACCTGCGGTCACGAGTCCCACTGCAGTGGTTAATCGCCTGGGATCTTCAAACCAGATGGAAACGATTCCAAGCACCAGCACAACCGCTGAGATCATGCTGATGACTTGCCACAGCCAGAACCGCATTCGCTCGTGCTGACCACGCAACACAAACCGGCCGATCAGCTCAACGATCAGACGGAATAGCCCCAGCGCTATAAGAAACGAAAAAGTCAGAATTAGCCGATGGAAACTCTCAGAACTTATACTGACAAGATCGATAATCCGATGGTACATCGTCCTCCCCTTGACTAGCTTGGTGCCCGTCTTTGCGGGGAGAAGTTATTTAAAATTATGAAGACTATTTTAAAATTCGCAAGTTTTCCTTTACCGATGACAGCTTTGCCGCTGAACCCTTGACAGTATCACCCACAGCCCCGAAACTTATCCGCTATGCACTCAGTATTCGGTCCCGGTGGTCTGATCGCCGAGCACCACAGTAATTATGAATTCCGACCCGGTCAGATTGTCATGGCTGAGGCAGTTCAACGCGCCATCGAAAATCGACATCATCTGTGTGTCGAGGCGGGAACGGGGACAGGAAAGACGCTTGCCTATTTGATTCCCGCTATCGCGGCGGGACAACGGATCATTGTCTCTACGGGCACGAAGAATTTGCAGGAACAACTCTTTCACAAAGATATCCCCTTTTTACAGGATATTCTTCCCCGTAAATTCCGAGCCGCATATATGAAAGGTCGCTCGAATTACGCCTGCCTCTACCGGCTGAAAAAGGCAGAGCACATGCCGATCCTGGAGGGTCTGGAAGATATCGATTATTTCGACGTCGTTCGAAAATGGGTGATGGCAACCGAGATCGGCGACCGGGCGGAGCTTGTCGATCTGCCAGAGCATTTGAGCTTTTGGAATGCGATAGATGCTCGCGGTGAAATCTGCCTAGGACAGAAATGTCCCGATTTCGACCCGTGCTTTGTCACCAAAATGCGAACGCGAGCTTTGGATTCCGACATCGTTATCGTCAATCATCATCTGTTCTTTGCTGATCTCGCGCTTCGCGACAATGATTACGGAGCGGTGCTTCCCGATTACGACATCGTTATCTTTGATGAAGCCCACGAGATCGAAGACATAGCCGCTAACTATTTCGGCGCGCAGGTCAGCAACTATCGAATCGCTGATCTGGTTCGTGATGTCACCCTGACTTTTATTCCGGATGCCGACGTCAATTCGGAACTGGCCCGAGTTTGCGCGCGATTGCAACAACGCAGCGACCGGTTCTTCCTGACTTTTCTTCACAGCGCAGAGATATATGATGGACGCTACGCGCTGCCGAGAAGTCATTTCTTTCGCGATGATCGAGAAAGCCGCGCTCCGAGCGCGGCCGGCGAAAGTTATCTCGCGGTTGATAACACGCTCGATAGCATGATTGCCACCTTAACCGGAATCAAAGAAGCGCCGCCAGAGATAGAAACTCTGGTGCGACGCGCAAAGCAGATAAAGAACGAAATGGAGTTCATCGTCACCGGCGATGATCCGACGTTCGTTTACTGGTACGAGCGTCGTGGTCGCGGCGTCTTCCTTCAGGCAACGCCGATCGATGTGTCTGGGCTGTTATCGGAACGGCTCTTTGAAAAGGTTAATACGGCGATCCTGACTTCGGCGACGTTGACTACGGGTGGCAGCTTTCAATTCATTCGCTCACGATTAGGTATTGAACAAGCTGATGAGCTGATAATCGATTCGCATTTCGATTTTGAAAATCAGTCGATTCTTTATCTTCCTCCGCGAATGCCTGACCCAAGAAGCCCGCAATATATGTCTGCTGCCGTCGACGAAATAGTGAAACTGCTGGAAGTAACCTCTGGTCGCGCATTCGTGTTGTTCACCAGCGTCACCGCCATGCGCGAAGCATACAAACTGGTTGCTGAAATGGTCGATTTCCCTCTTCTGATCCAGGGCCAGGGTTCAAAGACGGGGCTGCTCGAGAAGTTCAAGAAGACCCCGAATTCGGTTTTGTTTGCCACATCCAGCTTCTGGCAGGGTGTAGATGTGCAGGGCGAAGCGCTCTCCTGCGTGATCATTGACAAATTGCCTTTTGCCGTTCCAAGCGATCCGGTGGTTGCCGCTCGTCAAAAATATATAGAGTCGCACGGCGGGAATTCCTTCCTCGAATACTCGGTTCCGGAAGCAGTAATCACACTGAAGCAGGGTTTGGGTCGACTGATCAGGAGCACAACCGACCGCGGCGTCCTGTCTGTGCTTGATCCCCGGCTGCGCACAAAGGCATACGGTCGCATCTTCCTTGAAAGTCTTCCGCATTGCAGAATAACCTCGAGGATTGAAGATCTGGCAGCGATATTTACCGCATCGGCTTAATCTTAGGTATCGCGAAAAGTGCATGCCGTCAGTAACAGTTGTGGTATCGCGCCTGGAACCGACGATCAGGTCGTCAGTCGGCGATAGATGCCTGGCAAGCGTTCCGGCAACGACAGCACGTTGTCTATAATCGTATAGCCGACTTCGCCGTACATGTCCTTTAACTGATCTTCACCTTCACGCTCAATCGTGATGCAGAACGGCGTGATTCCGCTGATTCGCGCCTGCCGCAAGGCCATCTTTGTGTCTTCACGAGCATAACGCGTGTCGCCATAATCGTGATCGTAAGGTCGACCATCGCTGAGAATAATCAGCAGTTTTGTCCGCGCTGATTCTTTCTGCAAATGCGCGGCCGAATGGCGAATCGCAGCGCCAAGTCGAGTATTGTTCTGATAACTGATTCCGCCTATGCGACGTTCGACTTCGGCCGAATACTGTTCGCCAAATTCTTTAATCACATAGAATTTCACGTTGTGGCGGCCTTCACTGGTGAAGCCGTACATCGCGTAGGCATCACCTACGGCTTCCAGGGCCTCGCTCATCAATACAAGTCCTTCTTTTTCGATATCGATAATGCGCTGTCCTGGTTTTGTATAAGGTTGTTTCGGGTGTCGGCCCACCGTTCGCGCAGTCGAGCTGGACATATCCAAAAGGAATCCGACCGCGACGTCGCGTTCGCGACGAAGTTTCCGAATGTAGAGTCGCTCTGACACTTTGCCGGTTGTTCGACGATCAACTATGTATTGAATAACTGATTGCAGATCGAAATCCTCACCATCCAGTTCGTTGTACACGCGACGCAGACTCTCCAGTTTCAACAACTGAAACTGATAACGAATCGAGGAGATAACCCCGGCGTAATGGCTTCGGGTCTTTTCAACAAACTGGCGAGAGCCACGCGTACTGCGACGTTGGATCACCCGACACCACTTCGTGCGATAATCGCTTAACTCGCGATCCCATTCATCGTAATAGAAAGCCTTATCGCCGGGCTCCAAATCCTGCTCCGGCGATTCGGTTGTCTCAAACAGTGCGCTGGTCTTCTCTTCCTGCGAAGAGTCCGACAACTGATCTACTGTCCAGAACGACAACGGGTCCGTTCCATCTGCAGCGTCTTTGCCTTCTCCGGTCGTAGCGTCAGCTGAAGAAGATTCTTCACCTTCGCTGTCCTGCTGGTTCTCGTTGCCCTCGCCTTCTTTCGATTGTTCCTGATCAGGTTGCTTTTCCAGCATTTCATACACACGCAAAGTGGCGATTACAGTGTCTGCAACCGACGCTGTCGGCGAGTTGATATGCGATTCAACTGTGTCTTCCAGCAAGGTGATGATTTTGCCGAAATGCATTCGCGCTTCATCGCTCGCGCCACCGCAAAGAGCGATCTGAAACAAAAGCTCGAACAGCAGCATTTGCGGCGGAACATCTGTAATGCTCGGCCGACGCTGTATCAGACGCTCGCGAACGAAATCCAAATCTCTGCGAATCCCGCGATAGGCATAACGCAATCGACGATCAATTCGGCCGTTTTCGATTGTTGCAAAGATTCTTGTCGCTACTCCGGGGTACGGAAATTCGCGCAGTATTCTAGAGAAATCTATATTCTGCAGAGCAGTTCCGTTACCGTTTTGCCGGGTTTTCTTTTTGCTGGAATCTTTCTGGTTTGCGGCTCGTTCCTGCTCTTCTTTTATTTTTTGCTCGATTGTCTGCGCAACTTTCCTCGGGTCGGTAACAAAAGTCTGAATAACGTCGGTTAATGCAGCAGACAATTCCGGAGTGTTCGTTGCGTAGGTTTCGAATTCAACCTGCCCGGCGGCGTGCGCAGCAAGAACCTTGTACAATCGAAAGTTCTCGGCTTCGGTCGGAAATTCGGCAACGACGGAGGGCAAATGGATAGTGCGTCCATCGCCGATTTTGGCTTCGTCCGGAATCGCTGTAAGAGGAGCGATAACAAATACACGGCCGGTCAAACCTTCAACATACAGGCGCAATGTTTGCGCAATCGATTCGAGAGTTAAGCCACCGTCAACAGCCTGAAGCGTATCCTGGCTGCTTTTTGATTCCAGCGCATAATACGCCTGCGCGCGGCGCGTGCTTTTCGCATAGAGACCGATCCCGCGCAGTGCCCATTCGCGAAATTGCTGAAGACTGGCGGAGTGTAGCGCCTGAGGACTGGCCTTGAAACACTCGACGGCAGCGTCGGTGTTCTTTTGCCCGACCTCTTCCACGATTTCCAACACGCCGTTGATAAGCTCGGACGCTTTCTGCTTGCCCGCCTGAGCGGTCAGGTCGGTGATTATCTTTGGACTCGCCTTCAGGAAATGATAACTGGCGGCGTTTCCCTGCGCCGCCACAGACTGGCATAACAAGGTCCAGCGTTCAAACGCGTTCAATCCGGCGTTGTTCAGAACAATTCCGGCGGCGCGGAAATACTGCAGAGCGACTCCGCCGCCGCGCTCAAGAAACATGCTGGTATGCTCGAAAAGTCGCAAATACGACCCGCTGTCATCAGTCGAAAGAACTTCGGGCAATGCACTAAAAAACTCGGCCGCCGTTCCGCCGCTGCGGAAAGCGAATGCCATTGTCAATTTCAACGCCTTGTCTGTGAGTCCGCTTCCGCCATCGAGCTTGTGGAGATGAGCAGTAACGACGGGAGCTTCTTTCAATAGATCGCTGCTGTGTTTGACCGAATGACGCGCGATTTCGTAGCAGATCTCGAGGATCTCGTTGGCTTCTGCCTCATTGGGCAGTTCTTTAATGATAGCGGTAGCCGAGCGGAATGATTCAAGCGCAATGCTCGCGGACAAAGTCGACTGCTTATTGACCAAATCGAGAATCTGCGACCGCTGTGCGGGTGTTAATGGCGCAAGAACCGCGACGCTTGACTGAAAGAATTCGATGGCAACATCCGTCGAAGTTGAAGCGAGGCGTTTGCCGATTTCACTCCATTTGCGGACATCGTTGTTATCGGTGTATTTCGCAATTTCAGGGGCCGCGCGAAGAAACTCAACCGCGAGGCGGAGCGAATAACCGGCCAGCGATGCGCCAAAATCCATCATCAGCCAGGTGCGCTCGACTGATTGCGCGCCAAGGCGATCGCTCAAATTCTCGATTGTCGAATCAGCGACACCTTTCAGGTGTTTTTTCAGTGTGTCGTTGATCTTGTTCTTGCTATCCATAAACGGTGGTCGGTGGTCGGTGATCAGTGGTCAGGGATCAGTTTTTAATAATTTTCTTTGCTGATCCCCGACCACTGACCACCGACCACTGCCTCTAAATCACGGTTGTTATGATTTCGCGTATACTCCGCTGGAGTTCGTTGTCGTCGGTAATTGGGCTCATAATGGCGACTTCACATGCCGACTGCGCAGGGATACCTTTGCTTATCAATTGAGCAGCATAGACCAGAAGACGCGTTGAAACGCCTTCCTCTAACCCGTGACCCTTCAAGTTACGCACTTTTTGCCCGATCACGACCAGATCGCGAGCCGTCGCTTCATCAATGCCCCCTTCCCGCGCGACGATTGCGATTTCATTCGTGACGCTCGGGTAATCAAATTCCAGGCTGACAAAGCGCTGCCGGGTCGATTGTTTCAAATCCTTGACGACGCTCTGATAACCCGGGTTATAAGAAACTACCAGCATGAATTCGTCAGGGGCTTCAAGGATGATGCCCAGCTTTTCAACCGGTAAGATTCGCCGGTCGTCAGTCAATGGGTGGATAAGGACGATAGTGTCTTTTCGAGCTTCGACGACCTCATCCAGATAGCAAATTGCTCCGTTTTTAACTGCGGTTGTCAGGGGACCGTCGTGCCAAACCGTGTCTTCACCCTCAAGCAGATAGCGTCCGACAAGGTCTGTTGCCGACAGGTCTTCGTGGCATGCAACTGTTATAAGCGGACGGTTCAAACGCCAAGCCATGTATTCGACGAAACGCGTCTTGCCGCATCCCGTGGGACCTTTCAACATCACCGGCAATTTCGTTTTATGGGCGGCTAAGAAAAGGTCAGTTTCGTTGGCAGTAGAAATGTAAAAAGGCTCGTGGGTTTGTTTATATTTTTCGATTGCCTGCTCTCTCATAATCTCCTGTTTTTGGCATCGTTGTCACTTTGGAGCAATGCTCATCAACTTAAAATAGGCGAAGTTTGCCCGACCGAAACTTTTATATTACCATTGCTGGTTTGACGCTACCAGTGCATGACTGATTATAGATGGTGTCACCAAATCGATGCGAAATTACGATCGTTGGTAACGTTGTAGGGGCAGGGTCCCTGCCCGAATCGTGCGAAGCACGATGAAATCGGTGAGTAACACAACGTTTAATTGCCTGCGGCAATCCGGGCAGGGACGAGCCCTGCCCCTGCATTCTTACAATCGCGCCGCTATCTATAATCAGCCCTGGGGGATTTAAGGATGAAGATAGCGGTCGCCATGAGTGGCGGAGTAGACAGTTCGACGGTTGCGGCTCTGTTGCTTGAACAAGGACATGAGATTGTCGGGCTTTCGATGCAACTGTGGGATCACAGTCGAGCCCTGGATGTAAACGGCGAGCCGCTGCAATCTCGCTGTTGTTCACTCGATGACATCTATGACGCGCGAGCGGTCGCCTCACAATTAGGTTTCCCTTTCTATGTAGTCAATCTAGAAAAACAGTTCGAAACAGAAGTAGTCCAGCCATTCGTCGCCGAGTACTTGAGCGGTCGCACTCCAATTCCTTGTGTAGCCTGCAACAGCCGGTTGAAATTCGCCAAACTGGTCGAAATGGCAGAAGGCATCGGCGTCGAAAAGGTCGCCACAGGTCATTACGCTCGTGTTGAATTTGATTCGGAACGCGGACGCTATTTACTGCGAAAGGGTGTTGATCCGAACAAGGATCAATCTTATTTCCTGTTCGACCTGAAGCAGAACCAACTGGCAAAAGTGATCTTTCCGCTGGGCGGAATGATCAAGTCTGAGGTTCGCGAGCTGGCTCGAAAATACGATCTTACCGTCTCTGAAAAACAAGAGAGTCAGGACATCAGCTTCATACCGGATGGTGATTACGTTCGATTTGTTGAGAATTACGTTCGCGACGAGGAACATCACACGCCAGAGTTTCACCAGCAAGTAGCAAACTGGCAACCAGTACCAGGTGACATAGTCACCGCAGAGGGTAAAGAACTGGGCCGGCATTCAGGTATTCATAAATTTACGATTGGACAGCGTAAAGGTATTGGGGTTTCGTATCCGTTGCCGTTGTATGTGGTTTCGCTGGATACTTCGAACAACAAGCTGGTGGTTGGTACTAACGATCAATTGATGTCTCGCAGCTTGATCGCGAACAACGTGAATTGGATTTCGATTTCGAGATTAACCGAGCCAATTCGCGCAAAGGCAAAGATACGCTATCGCAATGCCGAAGCCGACGCGATAATCTGTCCGCTCGACGATGGAAATGTCCGAGTTGTCTTCGACGAACCCCAGAGAGCAATCACACCGGGGCAAGCTACTGTGTTTTATGATGGCGATCTGGTCGTCGGCGGCGGCTGGATTACAGAAGCGGAAAAGAACCACAATTAACCTAAAGTGCTGATCCATGATGGATAGGTACATACCCCTGGGTTGATTCATTTCCTTCCTCAACTAAAAACAAAACCAGTTGAAAGTCGGATGTTGGTTTGCGTATCCCAGACGCACACATGGAAAAAGCCCGACCAGTCTGGCCGGGCTTTTTCCTGGGTTTAGATCAGTGTAATCGACTACTTCTTGCCCTTCTTGCTCGCGGTCACATCGATGACCTTGGCATTCGAGACATGACCCTGCTGGTCGATTACGTTCACTGTCAATGTCCCCGTCTTTGACAGATCTTCGCTGGTGAGCGTGATGCTCATCGTGTTGGCGTCGATGAGCTTGGCGACTCTGCTCTCTCCGTTTACCTGTATCAGTAATCCGGAATCGAAGTTCGCGCCCGTGATCTTGACCGTCACCGGCTTGCTGCCGACTTGAACATCAGTAACGCTGAGAGTGTCAATTGAAGCCTGCGCTTCGTTCTCACCCTTAGTGTCCTTATCGGTGACGCCAGTGGTCGGCATGATAATAACAGGTGATCCGCTATTGGATGCCGGGCTTACAGTCTTGCCCTGACCTGAGGTCGTCGGCTGTGTAGACTGCGTCGCAGGAGAAGCTGTTCCGCTGCCACCTGCGTTGCCGGTCTCTTCGCCAGTCTGCTCTCCGTGGGTTCGTCGGTTGCTCGACGATACCACGTTCAACGTCTTGGCGTTCGACTTCCTGCCGCTGGGATCAACTACTCTCAGGGTCAGTGTGCCCGTCTTCGACAGATCCGATGCTGTCAACGTAACGCTCAGTCTGCCGCTGCTAACCATCGTCGCAGGTCGGCTGACGCCATTCACTTCAACCGTCGAGCCACCCTGGAAGTTCGTGCCGATCACCGTCACGGTTGTCGCCTTGCTGCTCACTGGCACACTCGTCATGCTCAGCGCGCTTATCAGCGTGACTTTCACCGTGCGAGAGATGGTGTTGTTGGTCAGGTCAGGATCAAGCGAATCCGTCGTCACGTGGGCGACGTTGGTGATCGTCGAATATGTTGTATCGACGAACAGATCGAGATGTACGTGATGGTTTTCACCCGGCGAGAAATTGCCCAGGCTGCAAGTGATTGCTCCAGTCAAACCTACTTGCGGCGCTGTGCACGATCCGACGTCAGGTGTGACGCCCGCGAAGAATGTGCCAGAAGGTGTGTTGAGGTGCAGAACCACGTTGAATGCGTCGTTTGGTCCGCCGCTGCCGACGCCGATGTCGAAATGCAGCGTGTCACCAACCATCACAGGATCCTGTCCCGTACTCTGGTTGACGAACATATCTGCACGACCCATAGTCTGCACCAGCGTGTTTGACGTGCTCGGGTTAAAGTTACCATCGCCACTGTAGAACGCGGTGATCGAGTGCTGACCGGCGCCCAGCAACGAGGTTGAGAACGTTGCTACTCCTGGTCCTCCGACCGGTCGGATACCAAGCGTTGTTGCGCCTTCCTTGAATGTTACCGTTCCTGTCGGCGGTATCGGTGATCCCGATCCCGGAGGAACAACACCGATCGTTGCTGTGAACATCACGATGCCGCCCGGATTCCCAGGATTGGCCGACGAGGTCAGCGTCAATGTGGTATTAGCCTTGTTCACTATCTGAACTACGGTATTGGACAGGCTTCCGTTATGAGCGCCATCTCCATTATAGGAAGCCGTTATCGGATGGCTGCCGACCGACAGTGAGTTCCGTGTGGTCGTCGCAACGCCACCAGGACCAATAGGTACTACGTCAATCACAGTCGTGCCGTCCCTGAAGGTCACGGTGTTTGACAACGTTCCGCCACCCGGAGGTACTACTGTGACAGTTGCGGTGAAAGTCACTGTCTGCTGGAAGACAGACGGGTTAACCGACGAAACCAGTGAAGTATTCGTATTTGCAGGATTAACGACCTGATTTAACGCGCTGGCGGTGCTGTTATTGAAATCGCCGCCATCAGTGAATTGCGCAGTGACAGAGTGCGAACCTACATTCAGGTTTGACACCGTAACTGATGCAATTCCACCGGAGGTCGGGAACACGCCCAGCGAGGTTAAGCCGTCAAAGAATTCGACGTTGCCGACAGGAGTAATTCCTGTCGCTGTCACGGTTGCCGTAAATGTTACCGGCTGACCGAAGACAGACGGATTTACCGATGACGCGAGAGCTGTGTTTGTATTTGCCTTTGCCACCGTCAGTGTGTCACTGGCGTTGTCATTGCCCGAATTGCTGTCGCCGAACATTGAAACAACGGCATTGTTCGTTCTTGCACCGCCCTGCGTCACAGTGACGTCAAGGTTGAGCGGGAATGAAGCACTTACTGGCAACTGTGTATTGTTTGTACAATTAACGGTTGTCGAGCCAGAGCAGAGCCAACCCGGATCAGATCCTGCACCGACGGCTAAGAAGCTCATACCGGCGGGCAGTGTGTCCGAAACCGTGATAGGTGAAGTTGCTCTGAGGGTTCCGACATTGGTAACCGTCAGGTTGTATGTCCCGGTCAGTCCGACCGTGAATGTACCTGTGTGCGTTTTGGTGAGCCCGACATCGGTCACCTTGCATTTGCCCGCAATCAACGGATTAAAAAGCGACGCAACGTCGGCCGAACTCAGAGCGCGGTTGAAAATCTCGATCTCATCGAACAGTCCCGGAGCAAATTTCGTTGCAGCGGGAACACCGGGATCGGGATTGAATGCAATCTGCAGAGCTCCGGTATTTGTCAGGTCACCGAGGATCGCATTGCTGGTTATCGTATCTTTCAAAACACCGTCAACGTAGAGATTGACCGCAAAAGTTCCGGCGGAAGCCCTGGTTACTGTTGCAGCAACAAAGTGGAACTGCCCATCGCGCAACTCACCGGTGCTCGGACCGACGTAATTGTGGACAGTAGCGCCATCCGCAAGCTGAACACCCAGTTGTCCATTCAGCAGGAACATGGAGTAGCCCATCGGGTTGGGACTGAATGAGCGCTTATCGACGATATCGACAACCGTTTTAGTCGGATTGGCGCTCGTGGGAATGTGGATCCAGGCGTCAATCGAGAAGTCGGAATTTGCTCCAAAATTCAGACTGGCCGTATCGGGAACGCTGACGCCCGCGTTGATGCCGTTAAAGTTGAATGCTTGCCCGACTTCGCCTGCGGGGGAGAAGGTCGCTCCACCCACCAAAGTGCCATCGTGTCCACCGGCAACGTCAGTCGCATTTCCATCGCCAGGATACCAGCTAACGAGGCCCGCAGGAGGAGCCGCACAGAAAACGTTCTGGAAGAACGGAACAAACGCATCTCCTGTGTCGGCATCACCAGTGTCGAGGGCCGTTCCGCCAGGACCCGGACTGAGTGTGTTGCCATTCAGGATCGCTATTGAATCGCCGGTAGCCCCGCTAAACGAAGCCACGAACACAGAATGAAGTCCACCGCTGACAGTATTGTGATTCAGGTTACCAGTTCCCTGATCCTGTACGATTCCGCCATACCGGTTGATCGTCAGGTGGTTATTGTTGATGTTCACTGCGCCTAAGTTAAGGTCATAAATGCCGATGTCATTAGCGGTGACGTTGTTGTTTTCGATAACAGTTCCATCGCCGGCATTAAACAGAAGGATACCGACCGACTGTACATCGTTTAGAATGTCACTGCCACTGCCGGGGCCGTCGAATTCATTTCCCTGAACAAGGTTGTTATCGACGATCGCTGTCGCTCCGCGGCTGATCTGAATGCCGTTTTGAGCGATCAAGGTCGTATTACCGTGGCCGTCGATTGTATCGCCCGTTATGGTCGCGTCGGATCCTGTTCCGTCAACGACAATGCCCGCCTTCTGGTAATTGCTCACGGCGGTGTTTGTGATGACGGCGTGACCGAGTTGCGCAACGGACTGTTTTCCGACCTGGATGCCGACGCCGTTCTGGCAGCCGCCAAATGGGTTATCGTGAATCTCGGGAATAATTAGCCCGGTGATCGAAGCAACCGAGTTGCCGCTGACAAATATGCCCGAGTTTATGCTTGCGCATGGACCAGGACCAGGACCGAGTACTACCAGGTTGCTGATACTGACATTTACGCCACCCGTTATCGTGACAATATTAAGTTGTCCAACGGCATCGGGAACCAGCGGAGTGGATGGCGACTGAATAACAACTCCTGGTCCGGTGGTGGTAATGGTCAGGTTCTTGTTGACGGTGATTTGCTCAATATACGTGCCCGGCGCAATCAAAATGGTATCGCCAGGCAAGGCAGCATTGATCGCGCCCTGGATTGTAGTGTGAGTATCATTACAGCTTGGGTCGATTGCACCCGTCGTCACGCATCGAACGAATGGTGGCGGCGGACTGAACAGAGTAAACGACGCGCTATTAGCGAAACCGGCGGCCTTTGCTGAGCCAGACAGCAAATCAGCGCCGAATGTCATTGCCAATGCAGCAACGCCAACCAATAACAGCCAGATTATAGGCTTGAATAGTACCCTTGCAGTTCTCATATATCTCCCTCTTTTAGAGTGGGGTTGCCCAGTTGTGTCCAAACTTTTCGCCTTGTGTTAAGGGCAGATGCGTCGGAACGCCTGGGCAAAAAGCTGTAGAAGTTATCTCTCGCTTTACAAATCTGTTTCGCGCAAACCACGGGTGATTGGGCTCGCGCGCGCCGACATTTTCGGCGCTGATAAGGGCAGAAATCGTGAATTAGAATCTCTCGACTCTATTGGTACTGCGCTTGGAGTCGGATGAGACTATCCAAGGCTGGGGGCATTATAGGCGTGGTAAAATGTTGGAGCCAAGGTGCAATTACGCTGAGGCCAAAGAAACGAAGCAGTTATGGAAAATTATGTGAAATCGGCTCGACAACGTTACATAACCCGGCAAATATTTTGGAGAGATATGCAGGTGGTTATAAGGTTTCCCATTCATCCCGAGTAATGCCAGCCTGGGCGAATAATGCTTCGGATCGTTCCTGATGCTATTTCTGCATAGGCTCGAACAATAGCGGTTCGAGTTCCTGTGTCCGTTTTTTTCGCGAACTTCACATGGCTACCCTTCTGGCTAACCTTAAGAAAAACCCGCAACTTCAAGGCTACGCTTCACCTCTCGATAGGGTAGAGGATTAAGCGGCATACAGGTCAACCTCTATACTTTTTACGGCTGGATATTCAGTAGCGTAAGGAGGTTCAAAATGCAGTTCTAAGGCTTCTTTTAAATTGGCAAGCGCCTCAGCCTCAGTCGAACCCTGACTGGCGACATCTACATCGAGACACTGCGCCACGAATATACCGCTCTCTTCTGTCAGTGTGGCTTTAAATTGACGTTTCATTTCTATGTCTCCGATTGCTGTTGTGACCGTTCAAAACCGACTAATTTCTTGTTTCCCCATTTCAGATAATAAAAGATTGCCAGCGCAAACGCCAATGCTGTCACAATAGCGCTCATAACAAAGGGCGATGCCATAGCCTGACCAGGGACGCTGGTTGATTCGCTCACCGAACCGGCAGCTTCGGTTATTCCGAAACCTAAAAGAAAATTGCCAACAATCGGCCCAATAACTCGAGCAAGGCTGTTCAAAGATTGAGTTATTCCCAGAATTTCACCCTGTTTCTTTTCCGAAGTGCGTTTCGAAGCCAGCGCAGTCAGGCTCGGCGTAACCAGACCGTTGCCAATCGCTATCAGAGCCAGCGCGACCAACAGCCCAATCAAAGTTGTTAAGTAAGGGAGAAACGCGAGACCTGCGCCTAATGAAACCAAACCCACAACTACCAGCAGTGATTCGCCAAATTGTTTGACCAATCGTCCCAGCAGACCTCCTTGAACGATCGCGCCGATTATTCCCACGAATGTGAAGATGTAGCCATTATGCGTAGCATCGTAATGAAATTGCCTTGCGTGACTGGTGTAAAGTGCCAGGGTTGCAGTCAGCGTTGCGAAAGCTACCGTGCCGACGAAGTAAACGATCAGGATCAGCTTAAGACCGGTGTCTGGTAACGAAATCCCGACAATCCCCCATCCTCTGCGCGCCGAAGCCTTCGCAGGCGAACCGTCACGTTTGACTGTTTCCGGTAAACGAAAATAAAGCAGAATCGCATTTGCCGCCGCCAGGGCTGATGCAAACAGAAAAGGAACAGGAAGACCGAATTTACTCAGCACGCCGCCGATTGCCGGACCGATTATGAACCCAAGACCGAATGCGGCTCCTATCATCCCCAATCCTTTTGCGCGATTTTCCGGAGTCGTGACATCGGCAATATACGCCTGCGCTGTAGATATGTTGCCGCCTGTAATTCCATCCACGATTCTGGCGACGAAAAGCAGCCATAAAGCGTTGGCGAATCCCATCGTCAGAAATGCAAGCGAAGTACCGGCCAGGCTGAAAAATAATATCGGCCGTCGGCCGTACCGATCCGAAAGTCGACCAAGTATCGGAGTGGCTAAAAACTGGCAAACAGAAAACGAGGCCAGCAACAGTCCAACTGTCAGCGGGGTTGCGCCGAATTTCTCTGCATAAATCGGCAGGATCGGAATTACAATTCCAAATCCAATCAAGTCAATAAAAACAGTTATAAAAATTATGAACAGCGGCGACCGATTCGAAGCCATCAACAAATCAATCCTGATAAGTTCATTGCCATAACAATGAACCTATATCACGCCAATCTTCGGGTGACAAGCGTGGCTTGACAGGTCGACTACTCATATCTGAGAGCTATCATCGGATCGATTCGCGAGGCCCTGCGCGCCGGTATAAATCCGGCTAACGCTGCAACTATCGCAAGTAACAAAACCGCGAATGTAATCGTTGCCGGATCGGTCGGCGTCAGTCCAAACAGCATACTTCCGACTAATCTGGTGCCTAAAAGAGCGCCTGCCAGCCCGATGGAGATGCCGATTGCGACCAGCAATGAAACCTCTTTCATTACCTGTCGAATAACATCAGCGCCGCCCGCTCCCAGCGCCATCCTTATCCCTATTTCATTTGTTTTCTGGGTCACGGTGTAGGACATGATTCCGTACAAACCGATACAGGCCAACATCAATGCAAAGAGACTAAAGAAACCCGCCAGTTGCGCCATGAATCTTTCCTGCAGGACTAATCGATCGATAAGATCGTTCATCGTTAGAAATCCCGATACCTGTAGTTTAGGATCTATATCTTTTATAACGCCTTGAATGGCCGGGGCGTAACTCGACAGACTTCCGGAAGCACGAATTTCGAATGTCATATCGCTGTCGTCTGGCCTCTGGAAATAAGGCAGAAAGAATATCTTTGTTTTTTCTTCACGCAGAGTTTCGTAGTTGGTGTCTTTGACGATACCGATGACTTCAAATTGGCGACTTTTCTGCGGATCAATCCCGTTGCTGAATCTCTTTCCAATCGGGTTCTCTCCGGGGAAGAAATGATTCGCCATTTTCTGATTAATCACAGTTAATAACGGGGGGGAAACCGGTGCTCGTTCACTCGGCTGTGCTGAAAAGTCGTCCTGCGGTTGAAAAACACGGCCCGACAACAATGTTATGCCCATCGTTTCAAAAAACCTCGGGCTGACATAGAGTACATTACAGGTAACATCATCGTCTGTTTGGGGAACATAACCGGGAACAGATATCCTATTATAGATTCGACTGCCATCCAGTAGCCCGAAAGTGGAGATACTGGCCGAGTGCACTCCGGGAACAGATTCCAGCTTTGACAGAGCTTCTTTATAAAAATTGACTCGCTGCTGCACTTTATAATCGTTGCCCAACCGCACATCGAATTGCATCAAGTTATTCCGGTCGAATCCCAGATCCACGCCTTTCAGATTTTGAAGAGTGCGAACGAACAGCCCGGCTCCCACCAACAGGAATACCGACAGCGCAACTTGTATGACGATCAGAGTCTTATTGATGGCAAACCGCGAACGCCCGGTAATGCCGCTGGATTGATCTTTAAATCTGCTCGCCAAATCAAGCCTTGTCGCCCGCATGGCAGGAGCAAGGCCGAATAGAATTCCCGTTATCAAGGAAACTGACAGGGTAAATAGCAGGATGCGGCCATCCGGGTTAAGATCGTATCCGTATGTCAGCCTTTCCGGCAGATAGGTTAAAAGTATGCGCGTACCCCAATGCGCAAAGACCAGACCGAAAGCTCCGCCGATTATCGCCAGTACCATTCCTTCAGTTAGTAGCTGCCGAACCAATCGCCAGCGACTTGCACCGATGGCAAGGCGTACCGCAATTTCTTTTTGCCGCGCAGCAGCACGCGCCATTAAGAGGTTGGCGACGTTGGCACAGGCCAGCAACAACACCAATCCGACCGCTATCATCAGGATCAGAGTCTGACGGCCGAACTGTACTCTGGCCCACGACTGGCCGGTGCTGCCTTGCTCCACTTCAATTTTCCGCGCACGAAATGCCTGCCGTTCGCTTTCAGACATTTTGCGATTTGACGAAATGAGTTCTTCGGTCTGTTGTTTGAAGATTACATCCAGCTCTTGCTGCGTCTGCATCTGTGTCATGCCCGGCTTTAGCCTTCCCATGACTACCAGCCACGAGGAATTGATATTTTTCAGAAAACGATTGTCTGGCTCAAAAACCGGAACAAGATTTATTGGGCACCAAACACCGGGTTTTCTTCCGCGGTCAAGCCCAAAAAAACCGTCTGGTGCAACTCCGATTATGGTCAGAGGCGTTTTGCGGAGAATTATTTTCCTGCCGATAATCGATGGGTCCAGGTTGTAGCTGCGCCACAGGTCATAACTGATAACCGCAACTGGTTCGGGATTAGATTCATGGTCATCGTCTTCAGTGAACATTCGACCCGCAACGGCATTGACCCCAAGAACAGAAAAATAGTTACCTGATACAGTCTGAACGGACTCAAGCTGCGACCCGACGTTTTCGCCTTCTATGACGATCTCAGTTTTTTCTAAACTGCTTGTAGCGATAACCCCCGATAAAGTTTTGCTGCTGGCGCGGAACTTATCAAAAAGGGGATAATTAAATACATAACTCCCGACAGGTTCTTTCCCCATCACCTTCAGCAAAACAAGCTGGTGTGGATCTTTGACAGGCAGTGTTTTCAGCATCATTGCGTCGATCAACGTAAAGATCGAAGTGTTCGCCCCAATTCCAAGAGCGAGCGAAAGTATCGCAATGGCAGCGAAGCTTGGGTGTTTGACGAGCTGCGTTATACCGTAGCGTATGTCCTGAACAGAAGTATCAATCCACCTGTATGCCCACACTTCGCGACTCCTTTCACTTAACCGAACCTGATTTCCGAACTGACGAACAGCCTGATGTTGTGCCTGTTCGCGATCGATTCCTTTGCTAACGTCTTCTTCGATTTTCATTTCCAGATGAAAACGCAACTCTTCCTCAAGCTCGCGGTCGAACTTGTCGCGTTTCCAGTAGTACCGGCACCTGTTTATTATTCGTTTAATGCTTTCCATAGATAAACTATGGAAAGAATGCCGCCAATTGGTGAATAAGTCAAGAAAAGAAATTCCCGTGTGCTGTGGCTGTTATTTTTTAGAGGTAGCGCCCGCGGAAGCGTCCAGCTTTCAACTCGGCGATCAATTCGCCCATCGAAGTTATATTTGCGGAAAATTCGGTCACGCATTTCCCTAATTCATAGAGCGAGTGCGCGTCGCTTCCCCCAACTATCGAAAGATTCAATCGTTCCGCCATCTCGCGCGCTCGAATATTGTCGTTAACGTCAGATTGTCCGTTAAAAGCTTCAATGGCGAAAACTCCGGCGAGCGTCGGAGCCAAGTCTTTGATGCCCGGCTTTATTGGATCAAATGGATGAGCCGGAATGACAACTCCGTCAATGGATCGCACGTAATCAATCAACCGTTGAGCATCATTTTTGTGTTGTTCCAGATAATCCTTCCATTTGTCGTCTTTCACTCCATAAACGAGCATATGACCGGTAACGGTCGAGACTTCGACTCCGCGAAACACTTTCAGATCAGTGCCTTCGGCGAGTTCTTCGACGGCGGCTGAGGCCTCGTAACTGTCGTGCTCTGTCACGCAGATTCCATCCAGTCCCATGTCCAACGCATGATCGATCAGGTCTTCCGCTGCGATCAGCGAATCGCCTGATGCAACAGTGTGAACGTGCATATCTATAATCATTGGACCAGCTCCGATCTGCGTTCACTATTGAGTTGCGCTCGTTAGAATCGAGTTAAAGACAAACGGATAGGTCGCGATCGACTGCGCTCTGTACTGAGGACGGAACGCGAACAGAATGAACCGCCCCTTGCCCTGTTTGACTTCGACAATCGCTGCTTTGTTCGCAATATGTTCCGGCCCTAAAATCCAGCCGGCTTGCAGGACATCCTTTGCACCAGCAAATTGGGCTATGGCTTTTACGTTCGGACCGATTCCGGTCAATTCGAATGCCGGACCGTTCTCGAACCAGGCTATAGAATCAGCAGTGATTCCGGCAGAGATGGGGTCGCTCTGATCAACGTTAATTTTCAGAATTGAGCCGGGGCAATAGAAATCTTTCTCTTTAACGGCTGACAAAACGTTTCTGATCGGCAGCTTGAATTGCTCCATTGCGAACAGCGACGCGTTGTTGAATGTAATCAGCGTACCGCCCGCCTCAACGAATTCTTTCAACGCGGTTACGCCTTCAGCACCTATACCGCCGACGTATTCATCCGGAAGCGATCCTTTTCTTGCGCCGTCCAGCAATGCACGGGCAGATTCATCAGGAAGAATTATGCAGTCGTATTTAGCCTTTAGATTTCCCGCACGGATTTCTTTGTCGAATATCGAGCTATAGGAAAGTTTGTACTGATCGAATATGTATCGTGTCCAGCCTTCGTCCATCGAAGGCACATACGACTTGTACATAGCGGTTCTTGGCGCGCGGACCTGCGAAATCAATCCCTGTTTTTCAGCCTCCGTAATTGTCCGGTTCGAGCCTCCTGCATCAGGATCTAAAGTCCAAGCTCCTTTTAAATAAGTAACCTGACTGTTATCTTTGGCAACAATAAAGCTGCCACTATCCAACCTGTATGACGGGACATCCGGTCTTGCAGCAGCAGACTGTCGGGAAATCTGCTTCATCGACAGGACGAGCGGTTGCTTAACCCTCCAGACCGTATTCTGAGCTTTCAGAGCGTCATTGAGCTCCGGCAGACTGCAATAGTCTCCAATGAAAAACTGGGTGTCGCGTTTAGCCTTATTTATCACAGACATATTTGAAATTTCTTTGTCGGTCAACAAGTGAGTTCGTTCAAATTCGAAATGGTTGTTCGTCTCATCGGCCTTTACGCCCATCAACAGCGACAGTGAATGCGCGGTTACATCATACGGAGGCTGAGGCTGCCCTGCAGCATCGCGCATATCAGGATATATCTCTTTCTCAAGCAGCACGCGCGCAAATCCGCCATAAGGCTGAGCCATCGGTATGACCACGGCGCCTTCCATATATGTGCTTCCGCCGACTGTGAATGATCTGTCCTGTCGATACATCTCGATGCCGCCGCGGAGAAGAATATTCAACACAGTCTCTCTTCTGTTTTCCGCGCAAGGGTCGTGCTGAGGAGCGGGTAAAATCATTGCGAAGGACTCGCCCTCCTTACGCTCCCGCACGGCGTCTTTGCTGACTTCGTAAAAACTGTGCAGCCAACGATCACGGTATCTGGCCGAGTTGGTCAACAATGCCATCACACCTCCGCTCATATAATCAACGATGTTGCCGATAGTCCATTCTCCACCCTTCCATGGGTCGGGGAAATTCACGGTAGCGACTCTGGCGTCGTAACCTCTCCCGGTGGTCAGTTGATCCGGCCGAATCGTGATTGGCGAAGCGAGTCTTGCGCTGGCGGTTTCAGATAAAATGCGAATTCCGGCGTGATAGTGCTGATACGATCTGGCAGGCGTCCACCCATCATAAGTGCTGAATGTGGTGATTCCTTTTTTGCCATCCTGACTTAATTCCCAAGCCATCGCCGAGCCCATAAAATTTACGCCTTCGATAATTACGGGCGGCACGTTTGGTTCATACGGATCTATAAACGGCGGAAGGAAAAGCCGACTGGCGTTCGATCCCTGTTGATGAACATCGTGAACGATTTGCGGATGCCAGATGTTCTGAATCTTATCTATCGTCAATTGTGTTTCTACCTGAGAAAACGCATACCAGTCGCGATTGTTGTCGTGTCCGGTGTAATGGTGATAGAGCTCTGGCGGCGATGTTCCTTCGTAGGGAGTGCCAAGCGTCTTGTCATACCAATTCTTAACGATGTCGACGCCATCAGGATTCAGCGACGGAACAAAAAGGATTATGCAGTTGTCCAGAATCTCTTTAACCTTTAGCGAGTCGCTGGAAGCAAGCTGATATGCGGTGTTGATCGAAGAAAGCGAGCCGCCCACTTCGGTCGAATGAATCTGGAATGTGCAAAGGACAACCGTCTTGCCTTCGCGCATCAGGCTTTGAGCTTCCGCGTCGTCTTTGACCAACCGAGGATCAGCAAGCTTTCGTTGTATTTCCAGATAACGATTCAGGTTTTTCAAGTTTTCCGGAGACGAGATAGTCGCGTAAATAAATGGCCTACCGAGGGTCGTTTTGCCTATCTCCTGGACTAACACCCGATCACTGGTCTTCGCCAGCGCGTTGAAGTAGTCGACCACCTGCGACCACGCAGCCAGCTTTCGGTCGTCACCTGGCGTAAAACCGATTACGTCTTTCGGCGCGGGCACAGTTGCCAGAGGTTTTGCCTTATACGCTTTGCCTGGACCTGCCGTGAATTGCTGACTACGCACGGGCAACGAAAGTAACTGAATAGATAGAATGATAGCGGTGAAAACACCGAGCTTTGATCGCATCTGGAATCTCCGAAATTGTGATGTTTAAGGAACTGAAATCATAGCAGGATTTCGGAAGGAGTAAAAACGCGACGCAGAGATTCAGTCCGCGCCGGTTGAACAAACGCGCGAGCGGTTTGAATTCGAAATGTTGATTAAGCCAGATCGTGCAGACTGAATCTCTGCGTAACTATTTCGATGCGTAACTGAATTGGTAACCCATGTCGTTCATCGGCTTCACTTCACCGGTCTTGGCGTTATAGGACCATTTGGCAAATAACACATCGCCCTTGTAATTCTTGAAGTGATAGAAAATGTCATAGGTGTTGCCGTCGGAATATTTGAAAGCTTGCCAGCCAATACCGACATTGTTGGGTTGTTTGGCGAAACGATCGGCAATTTCGCCCAGCGAAACCGCCGATTTCGCGCCACCTACAGTTAACTTCGTGGCCTTAACCTTTTCTATTGCATCTTTTTCTTCTGGCGTGGTCTGCGCAATCTGATCCTGGACCTTCTTTATGCGCGGATCGGTTTCTGCGGGTGCCGCTGCTTTCGGTTTTGTTGATGCTTCTGCTTTTGTTGGTTCCGCATTTTTCGGCGAGCAGCCAAACATCAAAAAAGAGATGCCGACGGCCAACAATATTGTCAGCTTCATTTTTGCCTCCGTACGTTAACTTCTGATAATTGAGAGCACTGCGCGAAGATCTAAGAAAAAGTCGATCGCCGTATAAGAAATAACCGCAAATCGCGGACATTCGTACCAGTAGGTCCGGTTACAATCAGTCCGTCGTAATTCTCAAAGTAATGATAAGAATCGTTGCGCTCAAGAAAATCCCTGGCCTTTAATCCCGCAGAACCTTGCCGGATTATCGTGTCATTATCAACCACAGCTCCGGCGGCATTGCTGTTCCCGTCTATACCATCTGTGCCGGCGCTCAAAATCGCGACTTCTGGACCAGGAGATATCTCTCGTATTTTGGTTGCGCAGTAAAGCCCGAATTCCTGATTTCTGCCGCCCGTTCCCTTGCCGCTGACGGGACAACTGACTTCACCGCCAGCAATAAGACATACATCCGAATCAGGATGTTTGTCCGATAATACTTTTAATCGAGAAAAAAGACGATCCGCCACGGATCGATAGTAATCCTCGTTGTCGCTGAAGTCGACCTCCGTGACCAGTCCTGATTGTAAGGCCAAGTTCGCGGCGATTGCGAGCATTTTCGCGTTGTCGAGAAGGAGGACTCGGGGAATTGCATTCAGCACCCGATCGCCGTCCTTTGGAGTTTCGGAAATGCGATGGTCGCGAATTAGACTCGCAATACTCTCGGGCAGCCTGGGCAAGAGATTGTATTTCTCTATCGTATTGTAAAATTCATCCAGCGTTGTGTCGTCGGGTCCGGTCGGATCCGAAGCTATGGTTGAAAGCTCTCCAGTATTTACATCCGATATATAAAGCGAAATCTGCGTGGCCGCCTGAGCAAGCATCGCCAAACGCCCGCCTTTCACGGCAGACAGATGTTTTCGGACTGTATTGATCTGTCTGATCGGCGCCCCGCATTTCACCAGAATCTAATTCATTCGCTGGAGATCACCGAGAGAGATACCGTCATCAATTGGCCGTTCAAAAAGCGACGATCCACCGCCTGAAATCAGATAAATAATAAGAGTCCGCGAGTCCGCGCCACTGACCAGTTCCATTGCGCGAGTCGCCGCTCGCAGGCTGCCTTCA
The DNA here is from genome assembly GCA_035652355.1 of Blastocatellia bacterium. Classification (GTDB taxonomy): domain Bacteria; phylum Acidobacteriota; class Blastocatellia; order DASRDY01; family DASRDY01; genus DASRDY01. The sequence continues at coordinate 18,523 of DASRDY010000285.1, read as the reverse complement.
TCAGGGTAAGGATGACCACCGACGACTACATCTGCCCGAGTTGGCTGGACATTATCCAGAAGTGCGTTCGTTACAACGATTCCGCCGCTTATCCGATTTTCGAGAATCGATTCCACGGCGCCGGCCATCTTGAGACTGGCTTTGCCGAAACCGATTAGCAATATGTGTTCGAAATAAGAGAGACTTATTGGTTCGTTGTCGATTTTCAGGATCTCGTCCTGAAGACTAACGGATCCTGTAATTAAGCGAACAGGGTCTATGAGGTTGATTGTCTGAAGAAAGATGTCTCTGGCAAGTTGCTTGAGAATGTGCATCTTGAGCCGCCGTCAGGCCTAACGATTCCCCCGTCGGGGTTGTAAAGGACTTTCACCTTCAAGTGAGTGCGCCCTGCCGGGCGGACATAAAAAAGCGGGTGACCGTTTTGAAGTCACCCGCTAGGTGCGAGCAATAAAACTAATTGGTGATCAAAGCCTTTACGGCTGGGCAGCGCCTTCGGGCACGAACCAGATAGTAACAACTCTGTTGTTACCGCCTGTCGCATTAGGCGAAGGCTGCGAACCAAGAGCAACGACCTTAATGCGGTTGGCGTCGATGTGCTTTCTGTTGACCAGATCGTCGCGTACAAGCTCAGCGCGAGTCTGGGCTGCCGATGCCTTTTCATTAGCATCTGCATAACCCTGAATCACGACGGTTGCGCGAGGATCTGCCTGCAAGCGAGCCGCAACATCATCCATGAATCCCTTACAGGTGTTATCGACTCGGGTAACGTTGCGCCGTGGGTAAGTCGTGCAATTGTCGATTATAGTCGCCTTCGGAGGCTCTATCTTGGAATTGATCGTGATAGTGGTCGAGTCCGATCCGGTGCACTTGCCATCGCTGACTGTGACGCTCACAGTAACTGACCCGCTCAAGTTTGTTGTATCCAGAGATACCGTGTCGCCAGAACCGCTGATGCTTCCCTGGCTGGTGGTCCATTGATAGGTTATCTGATCGCCATCCTGATCGTTTCCTGTGGCGTGCAACGTCACTCTGGTGTTGGTACCGGCATCGACCGTGGATGGATCAGCTCTCAACTGCACCGTCGGGCAGTGATTCGGCTTTTCAGCAACCGTAAAGCCGGCTGAACACTGGACCGAGTTTCCGTGACCATCATCAACGGTTACCGTCGCCGTATAGCTGTTCGCAGCCAGCGAACTCGTGTCAACAGTTACGTGACTGCCTGAACCGGAAACCGATCCGCCTCCACTGACACTCCATGAGTAAGTCACAACGTCGTTTTCGGGATCGTTCACGCTGGTTGTGATATTAATTACCGGATTGTCGACTCCCTTGGTAACCGATGTCGGTGTGGCAGAGCAATTCACAACCGGCGGTTGGTTCTTGGACGGTGGTGGCGGCACATACGGTTTCTCAGAAAGATGTCGACCGAACGAAACATACGCAATCAATCCGTTCGGATCGTTAGATGCTATCTGGCGCGGAACGAAAATTACTTGATTGGTCTGGTTTACGTTGACGAACGGTTTCTGCAAATCAGCCAGATCGTTTGTCGGGTTCAACAATACCTGATAGCTTCCGCCGACTTGCATCCAGTTCCTGGGAAAGAACCTCAGTCCCACGCGGTACTCAAGCGGATATACCTGATTCACATTCGGAGTGCGATGACCGATGTACGCTTCATTAGTCAGCTCAGTCACAAACTGGAAGTACTTCTTAAACGGTACCTCCAATCCTGCGCCGGTGTGGAATTCGTCGGCTCTGTCCAGAACCTGCACGCCGCCGACGCTTGGATCGCCATCGTGCATATAGCCGAAGTTTGCGGTCAAAGTCGCGCGTCGGAAATGCGAAGTGAATAACGCGTAAACGCCCCAGTCAATTACGCCTGCTCCGCGTCCGCGAAGAAGACCGGTCGAGCTGAAGAGCTTGTCGGATCCGATCGTCGGAATTCGCATTAAACCCATCAGCGCTACGTTAAATTTGGCATCTTCGCCAGTAAGTCTAACCTTGCCACCCCAGGTAACATTGCCCAACCCGTTTCCACTGTCGCGACCGATGAACGGGTAATTGTTCAGATATTCAGCATTGAGCCCCTGAAAACCAAGGACGTCCTGATCGAACAGGAACAGCGGAACAGGAAATACGGTCTGTCTGCAGTTTGGATCCGTCGTGGGGTTGCAGAAAGGACCAAAGCCCGGAATCGGTTGAGTGAAGTGCCCAGGAACGTTGATGAACAAACCAGAGGCGTTGTTCACATGAATAGGCACCGTCGTTGTCGGACCATTCGTAATACCTGGCAATATGGTATTGCCGAAAACGGCGCCCGTAACAAACGGGAGTCCGTTAAAAGTAAAGAACGGCGTGCCGGCCGTCGGCGGAGCAAATCCCTGGAAGAACCCGGGTGAAACTACTTGAGGAAGCAGGAAACCTGAGAGAGCGTCCGGCCTTCGGACCGTAACGGTCTGGTTCAGATCAATATTTGCGAATAGTTCTAATCGCCCTAATCCCACGGCGATATTTACCGGCATGTTTTCGATGTGAACACTGCCAGGATCGCGTTTAAAATTGTTATAGAAAAACCCGATGTTGAATTCACCACGTTTCAACGTGGTGGCGTCAATAACGGTAAACATCCCTGTTGCACCGATAATAGTAGGTGATTTCGCTGAATTTGGATCGTCCTGATTTTGCGCCAATGCGGCTGACGTTAAAAGAACCAGGGTTAGAACTGCTAGTACGACCTTGCTCGCAAACTTCATCTATTGGCCTCCATTAATTCTTTGCTCACCTGTCCTGCCTTTCATTGTGGGGGTGAGCATCATCCTTTTTTTTGCGAACCGGCACGGTGCCTGTGCCGGCCATTACCTGTTACGGCTCAGGTGCAATAATTTATTTCAATCAAATAGCGTATAACTACCAGAATCTATCGGCACTTATCGGCCTTTAGCCGCGCCGCATTATAACATATTACAGCAGCCGGTCTAGCCAAATTCCACACTCTAAAGGTCTTTTTGTTCACTGGGCCGGCCCTTAACAGGTGCTTAACAATACGGGGGAGTGTAATACTAACGAAGCGGTCCGGAAATTCCTGTTCACGATCAAACCAATTTTCGAATCTTCCGGTCAAAAGCTGTGAACAAGACTACCGCTTCGTCAGTTTTCTGTCAAAAGAACAGATTAGGCATAAATGCCGCGCATACGCGTATCATATGCCACACGATCTATCGCCAGCATGTAAGACGCAATTCGCATATTTACCTTATGCGATTCAGCGTATCCAACCACTTCGCTGAAGCTACTGACCATGACGTCCTTTAATCGTTCATTGACCAGGTCTTCCTTCCAGAAGAATCCCATGCGGTCCTGAACCCATTCAAAATAGGAAACGGTCACACCACCGGCATTGGCCAGAATATCGGGAATAATAAAAATTCCCTTTTCCTGGAGGATGTCATCGGCCGCGGCTGTCGTAGGACCATTTGCGCCTTCGCAAAGGATCTTACACTTAATCTTGTCGGCGTTCTTCGATGTGATTTGGTTTTCCGTCGCGGCAGGAAGCAGAATATCGCAAGGCAATTCAAGCAGGTCGTGATTACTGACAGCTTCAGCCTCTGGATAAGCCTCAAGCGTCTTGTGCTTCGACAGATAATCAAGGACGTGCGGAATGTCCAGTCCCTTTTGATTGTAGATTCCGCCGTGGACGTCGGAAATCGCTACAATCTTATAACCCGCGCGATGCATCAGCATCGCGGCGATGCCGCCGACGTTTCCTGATCCCTGAACGGCAACTCGCGTATCGGGAATGTTCAGACCGAATTTCTTGGCCGCTTCGGTCGCCACGAACAGCAGACCGCGTCCCGTAGCTTCCCTGCGTCCCGCAGACCCACCCAATTCAACCGGCTTGCCAGTAACCACAGCTGTCACAGTATGCCTGGCGTGCATGGAATAAGTATCCATCATCCAGGCCATGACCTGCTCGTTTGTGTTCATATCCGGCGCGGGAACATCGCGCTCCGGTCCAATAAAATCCAATAGCTCCGACGTATACCGCCTGGTAAGCCGCTCCAGTTCCAGTTTCGACATTTTAAAGGGATCACAGATAACTCCACCCTTTCCTCCGCCGAACGGAACGTTCACAACCGCGCATTTCCATGTCATCCACGCAGCCAGCGCACGAACTTCGTCGATTGTCACATCAGGTGAAAAGCGGACTCCGCCTTTCGCCGGACCACGGGCAAAATTGTGCTGAACGCGAAAGCCTTTGAAAACCTCGATGCGCCCGCTATCCATCTGAACCGGTATATAAACGGTGATCTCTCGATTAGGAACGCGCATTACCTGATACAGATCGGGATCAAGGTTCAGCAGGGTGGCGGCTTTATCGAATCGGGCCATCATGGCCTCGAACGGATTCTCTTCTTTTACCTCGTATGCATCATCTACGTAGGGACTAGGCATTTATCCTCCAGGAAAAGTGAAGTTAATTGACTTGTCGTTTTTACAAGTCTTTTTCTTAACAGAGGCGCTATGTTTTTAAACTCTCGTTCAGAGCACCTGTACGATAGCCCTCTAAATCAAGCGTAACGTACTTAAACCCTAAAGCCTTTAACCGTTTCGTTATTTCCTTTGACATCTCAATGTCAAACGCGCGCACTAACTCTTCGGGCGTGATTTCAACTCGAGCAAGGTCACCATGATGGCGCAACCTGAAGACCACAAAACCCAGGTCGCGAAGCTCATCTTCGCCGCGCTCAATCACTCTTAATTTTTCCGGTGTTACTTCCATACCATAAGGAACCCGTGATGACAGACAGGCCGAAGCCGGTCGATCCCAGGTGGGTAATCCTGCCCGTTTGGACAAATATCTCAACTCGGCTTTCGTAATCTCGCATTCGATCAGCGGACTCACCACGCCAAGCTCCGCAGCTGCCTTTCTGCCGGGTCTGAAATCTCCCGTGTCATCCAGGTTATTTCCATCGCAGATAGCGGCAAAGCCGCGCTCATCAGCAATTGATCGAAGATCGGTGTGCAGCTCTCTTTTGCAGTAATAGCACCGATTGGGAGGATTGTTTCGATATTCTTCGACTTCGATTTCCTCGGTCTTGATGACTTCGTGCGGAATGCCGAATCTGCGAGTAAATTCAACCGCATCCGTCATTTGAAACGACGCATAAGATTCGCTGTCGGCGGTAATGGCCAGCACGTTCGAGCCCAATTCCTGATGAGCAATATATGCGACGTATGCACTGTCAGCTCCGCCGGAAAACGCGACAATCACGGAGCCCAGGTCCCGCAAGCGTCTTCTTAACGAATCTTCTTTAGCAATGGCGGTTTCGATATCTACCGGCGGTGTGAGCTGAACTAGGCCTTGTCCCATCTATAATAGCCCGACAAATCCTGGGAGACGGTTAAAGTCGCTAGCAACAATACATTGTTGACATTGCTGCTTGCGGTGTCAACGTAACATGCTACTATAAAAGAAAAGTAACAGAGGCGCAAGCGCAACACGGGCGAGTGGGCAAACGGTCACCAGAGGTCATAATGGCGAACCGTAAGCATTAGCTCCGCGTCGGTTTTTAAGCAAAAGCCGCCAGGCTCAGCGGCGTTCAGAAGGCAGATCAGCAGTACGTTGCCAGAGGAACAATGAATCAGCAACCAGTCAAAAAAGGCGTACGTCTTATGCCACTGCTGTTCCTGCTGTTGTTTCCTCTTTCTGCGTTCGCACAAAAACCGGATCAAAAAGTAGTAGACTTGTTTAATGCCGGTCAGGATGCACATTCGCGCGGCAATCTGGAAGAAGCTGTAAAGCTGTACTCGCAGGCCATTGATTTAGAGCCGAACATTTTTCAGATCCATTATCAGCTAGGTGTTGCATTGATGTCGCTGAACCGCCCCAAAGAGGCAATTAAATCATTTGAAACCGTCACCAAGCTTAAACCCGATTTTGCTAAAGCTTTCAATGGGCTTGGCGAAGCTCAGGTTGAAGTCTCTGACCTGATTGGTGCCTTGGATTCCTTCGGAAAAGCGACTCAAATCGACACGAATTTCGCCAAAGCACACGCGAATCTTGGACTGGTTCAGGCGAAACTGGCAGCTGGTTCCAGCGATCCCGTCGCCCAATACGCAAAGGCGCGGGCAGAGTTGGAAACGGCTATCAGGCTCGGAGACAAATCCGGACGCACCGTTGCAACCCTCGCGGAACTTCGCGCTCGAACAGGCGATCGCGACGGAGCGATTGAACTTTTGGGACAGATGATCGGCAGTCAGCCTGATAACCTGGATCTACGGCTATCACGCGCTAAATTATTGATGGAAGAGAAGGATTACTCGGGCGCAGTGGCAGATTTGTCCATTATCTACAAAGCAAAACCCAGCGCGGATGTTGCCAGCGCGATTGCGGACTCGTACGTAAAATTGAATAAGCGGGACTCCGCGATAGAAATACTGGCTGATTACACTCACCGCGATCCAAAAAATGAAAAGATCGCAGCCGCATATACCAGTTTAATGATTGAAGCTGGCCGGGGTGAAGAGATTGTCGATTCGCTAAAAGAGATGCTCGCGAAGCAGCCAAATAATGCGGCGCTTCTGATAAGCATCGGCGATCTGTATGCGCCTAACCACCCGGAGCAGGCTGTGGAATTCTATTTGCGGGCGTTCAGTTTGGACAGCAAAAATATTGATTACAGGTTGAAACTTGGATCGGCTCTGGTAAGGTCAAAGCAATCGGATAAAGGCCTGGCTCTGCTAAAATCCGTGGTACACGATCGTCCGGACGATTATGTTGCGCACGCGAATCTGGCAACGGCATTATTTACATTGAAGGATTACAACGATGCGGCTGTCGAATATCAGTGGATCGTTAATTCGCGGCCGCAGCAGGCAATCGGTTATTATTTTCTGGCTCTTTCGCTCGATAAACAGGAATTGCACGAGCAAGCGCTGCCTGCATACGAATCGTTCCTAAAGCTCGCTGATCCGGTTGTAAATAAAAACGAAATCGAGGCAGCGAATCTGAGACTCCCTGGCTTAAAGCGTTTAATTGCCGAGAAAAAAGGCAAGAAGCATCCTTGATTTGGGTAAATTTGCAAATAATCATCATCGCAGGTTAGGTTATGTGCACATCTCTCTATAGAAATTACTCGAAGACTTTTTGGCTATTATTGGTTTTCGGTGTTCTCGCGACTACCGCTAATGCGCAAATCGGTGGAACGCCAACGCCGCCAAAGGCGCCGCCAATCGATTTTTCCACGGCAATCGATTCCAATGGATTGCCTAAAATCCTTAATCAGATTGACAAAGATCGTATCCTGCAGGAACACAACGAGAAAGATCGCACACGTTTATACATGGCCCTGATGGATCAGTATCGCGATCTGACGCGCAAGCAGGTGGGACAGGACCAGTTCGCCGATGCCATCAATTCTCTGTGCGCTTACGCGGCGATAGCAAATCACGCTGTTAGGTTTCTCAGCACTGAAGTCCCGCTGAAAAAGAGCGAGTCATCGTTAAAGAAGCTTGAGATGGCGTTGCGAAGCGACCTTCTGTATTTCGAGCCGATGTTACGCGATTTCAACTTTTATAATGCTGAAAATGCCACCGCGCTGGTCGAGAAGATAAAAGAGGCAAGAGTCGACGCTCTGAACGCATCTTTTGGAGGCGAGATCTTGCACAAGCCCGGTGAAAAGCCGTAGCATGAAGTCGGCATAAATTATCAATCCGTCAGTCGAATCGGAGAAGTAGAATGAATCGGTTCCCCTCTGGGGTCGCGTCTGTCTTTATCGTTCTGGGAATCCTGTTTGCAGCGTTTGCTTCCAATAACCTTGCGATGACCAATACGCAAGGCGGAGGTGATTATTTGAACCAGCAGGAGGTTGAGAGGATTCAAGACGCGCAGGAAATCGAGATGCGAACGCAGGTTTTTCTTTATATTGCAAATCGACGATTGAAAGTATTGACTGGAGAATTGAAACAACAGTCGAAGAAAGAAGAAGAAAGCTGGGGACCGCTGCCGAGCGGCAATCCCGAAGATTTGCTGGACGGCTATCGCAGGGCAATTTCTGAATTGATGGATAAGATCGACGATTCATACGAGCATAATCCAAAAGCAGATGGGTTAAAGAAAGCTCTTAAACACGTAGTCGAAGAAACCGACAAGCAGATAAAATCATTGGAAACCTGGCAGGCCAACGCAAAGACCGAGGAAAGCAAACGCGCACTGCAAAACGCAATGGACGCCGCCAAAACCGCAAACACCGGGGCCAAAGACGGCCTGAAATCATAAAATCAAATTCACCACAAAGAACAGGCACAGAGATATTTGAAAAACTCTCTGGCTCTGGCGAAATCACTTTGCGGCCACATAGCCTGAAAAGCCACGACAGACAAGCCTTTTTACGGGACGCCACTCGAAAATAAGTATTGACACCGTTTTTCAGGGATGTTATATAGCCGCTGAGCATTCCCAAACCACAATTTATCGTAGGCAGTAGCCAACGGTATACAATATTTAGGAGGTACCCCATGAACAAGGGAGATCTTATTAATCACGTGGCCGATCGGGCCGGCATTTCTAAAGCCGCCGCGGATAAAGCCATGGCTGCAGTTCTCAGCGGTATTACCGATAGTCTGCGCAAGGGCGAGCGGGTCACATTCGTTGGCTTTGGCACATTCGGCATCAGTAATCGCAAGGCGCGTAAAGGACGCAATCCAAGAACCGGAGCCGAGCTGAAGATTCCGGCCACTCGCGGCGTCAAATTCACGGCTGGCAAACAGCTAAAGGACGTTGTGAACAAGAAAAAGGCAAAGAAGTAGAGTTTCAGGTATCCCGCGAGTGATGGATTTTGCTGTCATCCATCACTCGTCTGATCAATACTTACTACTTCTATTTCCGTTCCCTCGTAAACTTCGGGATCTTCTAATTCTTCGTAGAATTGCCTGATCACTTCCTCCGGAACTCTCCGTTCTCTTGAAGCATTTCTTAAAAGAGCAACTTCAATAGGCACGTCGAAATAGATAATCTTTATCCAGGCAAAAAAATCACGCGCCGCGGAAAGCGGCATCCGGCGGCTCTTTTGAGTGTGACTGGTAGCATCGAAGACTGCGCTCTGGCCGGCTTTGAGAGTTTCCCGCAGCTCTTTCTGGCAAAGATCGAATATCCGCTCGTTCTGACTCTGGTCGGTCTCGTCACCGAGCAATTCCCTGCGCATTCTGTCCATCGAAATCCGTTTAATATCAGGAAGGTTCTTCTCAATCCAGCTTGTCTTTCCTGAGCCGGGAATACCGACCGTGAGATAAAGAGTAGGACGGCGTCCTCGCTTTTCATCGGCGCTCATATTTTTGTCGCGACATCGTAAATCTGTTTTCGGGTATGCGGTTCGTCAATCGTTTTGACCTCTTCGTTATCGTAGAGGAATTTCCCTCCGACCATGGTCGCTGTAACGTCACGCGCACAAGTGCTGAAAACTATTGCCGTTTCAGGATCAGCAACTGGGATTGTCGACGCAGCTTCGAGATTAATCACGCATAGATCAGCTTGTTTCCCTTGATCTAATGAGCCTATCGAAGCTTCCATACCCAAAGCTTCCGCGCCACCGAGCGTCATCATCCTAACCATGTCGCTGGCCGTCGGTTCGATTCCAGATTGGCCTTTCGCGCGAGCAAACAAGCAGGCCGTCCTGGCTTCGTCGATCAAATCGCATACGTTGTTGCTGACAACGCTGTCGGACCCGAGACCGACTTTGATTCCCGCCGAAATGAACTGCTGCAGAGGAGCAATGCCATGTCCGAACTTGGCATTGGATTTTGGACAATGCGCAATTGGCGATCTGCTCCGCGCAACCAGTTCTAAATCTCGCCCATCAGTTTGAACACAATGGATCAGCAATGGTGAGCACTCGAGCACACCGAGATCGGCCAGATACTCTATTGGCGAAACGCCTCTCGCTTCCCAATAGACGCCGCGACTGCGATAGTTCTCAGCAAAGACGCCTTCGTTCGCAAATATGAATTGCGTTTCGGCGGCGGATTCCGCAGCGTGAATTGCCATAGGCAAATTCTGTCTCGACGCGTAATCGGTGACCAGTTTAAAAAGGTTTGGCGAAACGGTATACGGAGAATGCGGCGACACCCCGACCTTAACATTTTGGCTAGCCAGTTTTTTTAGCTCGCCTATTCTCTCGCTGGCCGCCTTTAGATTCTGCTCCGCTATTACCGGATCGACTCCGAATACTTCCTGAAAAACGATCCCACGTTGTCCGCTTTCGTTCAACGCATCAACGACAACTCCTGATTCACAGGTGTCGGCGACGGTTGTGATTCCTGCTTTTATTGCCTCGATTGCTCCGAGCCTGGCCGATGCCAGCAGATCGTCGGGTGTGAGCGCTTGCCTGAGTTGCATAATTCCCAGCAGCCATTGCCTGAATTCCAGACCTTCCAGGCGCCCTCGCAGAGCTGTCAATTCAAGGTGAGTGTGAGTATTGATTAGCCCGGGCAATATCACGCAATGACCAAAATCGCGCTTCTCGGCTATTTCGCCTTCGTGATTGCTGGTTATTTCATCTCTGTCGCCTACATCGACGATGACATCATCGCGCACCGCTACCGCGCCGTCGTGAATCGGCTGACGGCTGATGGGAAGTACCCAGTCCGCGGTGTATATATGTATGTTGTTCATCAAGTCCAAACAATAGACCGCGGATGACGCGGATCGAGCGGATCTACGCCGATCGACCCGTGTTAATCCGACTAATCCGCGTCATCCGCGGTCTATTCCTGCCGTTTGGCGACGCGCTAGATAGCCGCGACTTGTCGCTACAGTTGTCATCCATATAATTCCGGCCGCAGTAATTATTGTTCCCGCTGTTGCTGTGACAATCCTATGTCCGACGCGATCAATCGCCGGGCCGGCCAGAACCATTGTCAACATCATTAATAACGCCGAAATTGTCTCGTGCATCGCAAAGACCCTGCCGCGCATCGAATCGACGGTCTCTCTCATTAATTCCGTATGTTTGGCTGTGCGCCAGACTGAATATCCCACTTCGCGAAGGAGCATTAACAGCGCCCCCATCCATAACATCTGCATCATACTAAAAAGCACCAGACACAGTCCGTCCCACAAGACAGCCAGCCCAAGCGTTCGCGTCAAATCGGAATCTTCAAGCTTCAGAAAACGTCCTACAACCAACGTACCCAGAACCGATCCGAGCCCCATCGCTACATATAACACGGAGATTCCGAAATCATCCGTTCTGTGTTCTGCCCTGGCAAAAGCAGAGCCGAATATCGGATAAACCACTCGCGCCGCGCCGTTGCCAAAACTCCATCCGGCCGTCAACCACATCAAGGCAAAGACAATCGGCACTGACCTGATATACGAAAGTCCATCGCGGAATTCGTGCCAGCTGGACAAAACCATGCTTTTCCTGGCTTTGATGGCGGTTTTGCTGGGCTGCGGAATATGAATCAGCAGAATCATTAGGAACGAAAACAGGAAGGAGATCGAATTCAGCACAAAGACTGGATTTCTGCCGAATTGAGTAGCGACGATTCCCCCAAGCCCTGATCCCACTGCCAATGTCAGTCCGGTGGTCGAATTCGACAGAGCATTCGCTATCAACAAATGCCTGCGCGCCACAACATTCGGAATTGATGCCTGCTTTGCTGCAGTGAAAAAGACCGACAGAACAGTTAGCGCACCGGTCGATGCATACACGATCCATAAATCCTGTCTGCTGTGAACCAGGATAAAGCTCAGCGCCAGACCCGCCCGGACGAGATCGGCAGCGATCATAATACCGCGCCGGCTCAGGCGGTCGCTGACGACTCCGGCAATCGGCCCGAAAATAAACAGCGGCAGATGTCGCGCGATTACGTAAAGAGCGATTGCGACCGCCGATGAATTCGTAAGCTCGATTACGATTGCCAGCAGCGCAATATTGTTGAACCAGTCGCCGATCTCGCTGACTAGTTGTCCAAACCAGAGGTTGCGGAAATCGCGATTGTCTGCCAGCAGCTCTTTATAACCCACGGTTGGCTCGCTTGTAGGAATCGTAGCGTTTCATGATACTGCGCACATACTCACGAGTTGCGGGATAGTCAATTCTGCTCAGATACTGATCGGCGTCTGTCACGTCCACTCCGTCGCGATGAAGCCAGTTTTCCGCTTTGCTTGGACCTGCATTGTAGGCAGCCAGTGCCAGTGGCAGCTGCAACGATTGGCCGTTGTATCGACTCAGTAGAAAATGCAGGTACCAGCAGCCCAGTGTCAGGTTAACTTCGGGATCGAACAGCAAATCATCCAGCGATTCACCCGGCGACTGAAGTCTGGATCCAAACTCTTTCAAAACGCCGATGCGTTCGTCACCGTATCCGCGCCGGCTGGCCCATTCTTTAATGACAATGGGAGTGACCTGCATTAACCCCCGAGCATCCGCATCGCTTTTGGCGTTTTGATTGAAAAACGATTCTTCATAGATCAGCGATTTGACCAGCATCGGATCCAGATTCTGCTGAGCGGAATGAGCGATAATCAGAGTGTCGAATCTATGGGTCCAATGATGATAGAAAGCGTATACGCCTGCTCCCAGCAAGATAACGACAACGATAGAAACGACCGCCCACCTTGGGACGATGGTTCGATTAAGACGCTCAGAAACAGACAAACAATGCGCTCCCTATTTTCAACATTGCCGCTTTTATATATAGCATTAATAGAAAAGGATTCGCCAGAAAATGAAGGAAAGACGCGGAGAAACGGGGACGCGGAGATTCTCCGTGTCTCCGCGTACCCGTTTCAGTTTTTCCTGCTTCTCTTCAAATAGAACCAGAAGAATCCGTATTCATTAAAAGCAAGTTGATACGGTCTCTTTCCTATCCTGGGAAACTCGACTTCATATTGCATCTCGATCGGATGCAGCCCTTCATATTCGGAAAGGTCCAGTTCAGCCGGCTGCGACGACCGCGATAAATTGAAGACACACAAAATCGTCTCGTCATTATAGGTTCTCGTGAACGCCAGTATCTTTCGGTTTGCCGGTTTAATGAATTTCAGTGAGCCGCGACCGAATATCTTGTTCTTTCGTCGCAATTCGATAAGGTCGTGCACCCAATGAAGCAACGACGTAGGCAGCCGCTGCTGGGCCTCGACGTTTACCGACTGGTATCCGTAGATCGGATCCATATTCAGCGGGAAATACAATTGAGCAAAATCCGCCTTGGAAAATCCGGCGTTGCGATCTCCGGACCACTGCATAGGAGTACGCACACCGTCGCGATCACCAAGATAAATATTATCGCCCATTCCCAGTTCGTCGCCGTAATAAAGGAACGGACTGCCCGGCAGACTGAGCAGCAATCCATGCATAAGCTCGATCCGTCGCCGACTGTTATTTAACAGCGGCGCAAGGCGTCGTCGAATGCCGATGTTACAACGCATCCTCTTTTCCTTGGCGTATTCGGCATAGAGATAATCACGCTCACCCTCATCGCACATCTCCAGCGTCAGTTCGTCGTGGTTGCGCAGAAACATTCCCCACTGGCAGTCTTCAGGTATTGAAGGAGTGTGCTCGATAATGTCGGTGATCGGATGACGATCCTCCTGCTGGGTCCCGATAAAGAGCCGAGGCATTATTGGAAAGTGATAACACATGTGGCATTCGTCGCCTTTGCCGAAATACTGAACTACATCTTCCGGCCATTGATTGGCCTCGGCGAGAAGAACACGTCCGGGATATTTTTCATCAACAAACTTCCTGAGACGCTTGATGAATTGGTGAGTCTCAGGCAGGTTTTCGCAATTGGTTCCTTCCCGCTCAAACAAGTAGGGAACGGCATCCAGCCTGAACCCGTCAATGCCCAGATCCATCCAGAACGCAACGACATCCAGCATTGCCTGCTGAACCTCAGGATTGTCGTAATTCAGATCGGGTTGGTGGCTGAAGAATCTGTGCCAGTAATATGCTCCTGCCTGATCGTCCCACGTCCAGTTCGAGCGCTCTGTATCGACAAAGATAATCCGCGCGCCTGTATACTTCTGATCGGTATCACTCCATACATACCAGTCTCGTTTTGGCGAGTTCGGCGAACTGCGCGACTCCTGAAACCACGGATGCTGATCTGAAGTGTGGTTAAGAACCAAGTCTGTTACAACCCTAATGCCGCGAGCGTGCGCTCCATCCATAAATTCTTTAAAATCATCAATTGTCCCATATTCAGGTAATACCGAATAATAATCGGCGATATCGTATCCACCATCCCGCAATGGCGAAGCGTACATCGGCAATAACCAGATGCAATCCGCGCCAAGCCATTGAATATAACCGAGTTTCTGCGTCAAGCCCTGCAGATCGCCTACGCCGTCGCCGTTGGAATCGTAAAACCCTCTAATGTAAATCTCGTAAATTATCGAATCTTTGAACCATAACGGGTCCAGGGGTTGATCGGTCTTCATCATTTTGCTCATTGGTTATCTCAATCTTGCATCGTAATTTATCACGGGTCAAAAAAGCAAAAAATGGGCCTAATCAGTTTATTACCGTCTCCTTTAAAAGGTGAATGGTGCGTGTCATGTGGCAAATTGCATGATACAAAAACTGTGACATCAAATGGCCAAGCTCTGGCCTTTGCGATTGGTGTCACAGCTTTATCTATAGATAGCAAAGAAGTTATTGAACTGTGACACCTGTGACACCAGTTCGCCGAACTCTGATACTGCGACTCTGAACACAACGCTCTTGGTTGCCCTTTTCAGTGAACTCAGATAGTTAAGGGGCAAAACGCACAGAATTTCTCCGGAATTTGATTAAGAAACAATAGCCGCGTGAAATAAAAAATCGTCGGATCTGCTTTATTTATCGAGATTTACAATATGGTCGGCCAAATGGTGTCACACCGTCACGTGGCTGCCAATCATCATAAAAGTCAGTATAAACGCTCGGTACAATATTTTGTAAAACACAATTGACTTCCACTCAGCCGAAACTTATATTTTTCTTTCGATCACGACGCCGGGCATTTTGCGCTAATCACCGAAATCTTAGGTAGTAACCTTATTAATAAATTTCGCTTGCCATCGTAAGGCTCAGCCGGGGGACAACTTCATGAAGCGAATCGTTCTATTCTTAGTGGTCTGCGTTTGTGTCTATCTAACACTGCCGCTCGGTTCAACTTCGGCGAAAGATACCTGGCACGGAATGCATTCCAAAAACTTCTACTTGCTTGGCAACGCGAATGAACGAGACATCAGGCAGGTTGCGACCAAACTGGAACAGTTTCGTCAGGCCTTCGGCAAGGTTTTCCCGAACACCAGGCCCGATGGTGCGGATCCGATTACAGTTATCGTCTTCAAAAATCACAACTCGTTTGTTCCTTTTATGCCGGTGCACAACGGCAAGGTGACGCAAGTTGGTGGTTATTTTCAGCCAAGCGACGAAGGGCGATTTATCCTGTTGACCGCCGAAATGGAGGGTGATTATCCGTACAGCACAATTTTTCACGAGTTCGTTCACACATTAACTGAAGACAGCTCGCGTCCGTTGCCCACCTGGCTGAATGAAGGATTAGCCGAACTTTACAGCACGTTTACGATCACAGGCGACAAAAAGATAAATCTGGGAATACCTATTGCCAGTCATATTTATACTTTGCGCCAGACCAAATTCTTTCCCCTGCAGCAGCTTTTCGAGATCAAAACAGATTCTGACGAATACAATGAAGGCAATAAACAGACGATCTTTTATGCAGAATCATGGGCTCTGGTTCATTATCTGATAATGGGTAACGGCGGCAAACGCCAGCCGCAGCTTCACCAATTCATCCAGTTGATTAATTCCGGTAAATCGAGTGACGAGGCTTACCGGGAATCGTTTGACATCAGCTACGAAGGACTGCAGCAGGAGTTGCAGCACTATATACAGAACAGCTCCTACCACTATGTAACTCTAACGCTGGACGACAAACTGGATTTCGATAAAGAGACGCAAAGCATCCCAATTTCCGATGCTGAGGCTGAATACCAGCTTGGCAAAGTTCTGTCGCTCCAGCTCAGATCGGACGCCGAACAGCATCTTCGCAACGCGATCGCGGCTGATCCGAATCATGCCGAAGCCCAGGCGGTCCTGGGGAAATTACTGATGTGGCAGGGCAAGGTCGACGAAGCGAAGGAGCATCTTGAAAAAGCCGTGGCTGCGAATTCAAAAAGTTACATGGCACATTTTTACTACGCGTTTGCGTTGAGCAGAGAAGGATCCGAAGACAAACATCAACTGGTCAACAGATTTCCGACTGCGAATATTCCTCAGATTCGCGCTGAGCTGATCAAAGCCATACAGTTAAACCCGTATTTCATCGAATCGTATCATTTGCTCGGGTTTGTAAATCTGGTCGATGGCAAGGAAATCGACGAAACGATTCAATTGATGAACAGAGCGCTTACGATTTCGCCGGGAAACGAAAGCGTTAATTTTGTACTGGGACAGTTATACGCTCACAAACAGGATTACGACACGGCCCGGAAAATCATCGAGCCGTTGACGCGAACAGCGAAAACTCCTGAAATGCGAGCCAGCGCCCAGATGATGCTGCGGCAGATCGACAGCGCGGCTGAGCAGATGGCTCGTTACAAGGAATATCAGAACAGGCGAAATTCCGGAGCAGACACAGACAGTTTTTATAATCGGAATGGCAATACCAGCAGTGGCGATAAGAATACGAGCGCTCCGACCGGTCCGCCCACACTGAAAAGACGTGGAGCAGATGAATCGCCGGATTCCGGTCTATGCGTCCATTATTCCGGCGAGCAGATGCGCGGTTTCCTGACGAAGATTGAATGCCCAACAAAAGGGATAGGAATGACTCTATGCGTCCAGGTGGAAGGCAAGACAGTGAAGTTTCAGGTTAGCGACCCAAGCCAGCTAAGAATGGTCAGCTGTGGTGTTGCCGGCAACGAAGAGTTTCAATGCGGCGCATTGAGCACGCCGCGACTGGTTACGGTGTTTTACGAGAAACTTGACACGCCAAAAGTCGGAATAGACGGCCGCGCGATGGCAGTGGTCTTTATGGAGGCAAAGTAGCTCCGGGCTAACCTGGCTTTGGGTTTATGTGGCGCCGACAAATGGTATTTTGCCATCCCAGAAGTTGTTAAGGGGCATGCTTCCAGTAACAGAGGCATTACCTGCTCTTTAGTGATCATATTTTGAATCCCGGCCCTGATGTGGTCTGATATTATTAGGATTTCAAGACATTGGACAGGAATTGTAAAACCCGGACGGTCTAACAGCTACATTCAACATCTACAGGCAGAAACTTTCCCGAAATTATCGCTTATTGAAGGATTCATCACAGCATCCATCCTGAAGCGAGAAATAGACCGAGGAACAGAGTTCCTTATAGTCACCGAGTGGGAATCGATGGAAGCGATTCGAGCTTTTGCCGGCGAGATCGTCGAAGAAGCCGTTGTGCCTGCGGTAGCTCAATCGATGATGGTTGACTACGATAAGAAGGTTCGTCACTACGAGGTTATAGGAACCGTTTAAACTCAAACCTAACAACGAAAATTGTACGGTCGAACCGCGACTGCTTCACCAGCCAGCAGGGAAAAAAAAGTTGCAGAAAGCCGCTCTATTAGGGTAGATTTTAGGCTGCCTTTAAGCTTTCGCAGAAATCGAGATACTGCATTGTCCTTTAAAGGCAACTCTCTCTTTTTTCAAGCGATCAGATGTCACCTTTTATGCGCCGCGTGTGAAATACAGGTGTATTCGTTTCAGGTGAAATGTGTCCGCGAACGTTTTATGTATTCAGGTTCATAACCGCCATTTTTCAGGAGCTTAGATCTATGAAGATATCTGTCAAAAACCGGGCTGCAATCGGGCAACGGTCGGTCAGGCTGGTTGCGCTCACGCTATGCCTGATTACGGCTCTGCCATTCACACCTTTTGCTCGTCAAAAATCGGGACAGGCCTATGCGATCAAAGGCGCGCAGATCGTCACAGTATCGGGACAAGTCATTTCCAGCGGAAATATTATTTTTCGCAACGGATTGATTACCGCCGTCGGCGCGAACGCGAATATCCCAGCCGATGCACGCGTCATTGACGGATCGGGGCTTACTGTTTATCCGGGGTTGATCGATGCGTTTACGAATCTTGGACTTCCGGAACCGCAGAACCAGCAGCAGGCTGGCGGCGGCAGAGGCGCGAATCAACAGGCCCAGATCGTTGCCGCGTTGACTGGACAACAGCAGGGCGATCCCCTTCAAGGAAAGCGGCCGGAGCTGATGGTCACGGACGAGTTGAAACCAGGCGGCACAGCAATCGAAAACGAGCGCAACATTGGCGTCACGACTGCTCTGGCAGTGCCGCGCGACGGAATCTTTTCCGGTCAAAGCGCGGTAATCGACCTTAACGGCGACTCGGTACAGCAGATGGTTGTTAAGTCTCCGGTGGGAATGCATCTGACGTTCAACACCGTTCGTGGGTTCGGCGGCGGATACCCTGGATCGCTAATGGGTGTGATCGCGTACATGCGC
>DASRDY010000284.1:0-10539 GCA_035652355.1 Blastocatellia bacterium | reverse complement strand
TACTTCGCGGTATCAGGGGGCAGGGCGACTGGGGCGGCTCTATCGCCTGGGGAGGCGCTGCACTAGGTTTTGGCGGTCTGATTGCTTTCATCAACGCCATCGTTAATGGAGATCCGCTCAACCTGCCGGGGTGGTAAAGATGCGCGCACGACCAATCAGAGCAAGAATCTATACGCCGGTGGTTCGCTTCGGCATTGTCTCCACCGACTGGAAATTCATATTGGCCGCCACACTTGGTGGCTACTTGATCCCCTTCTTTTTGAATCTGAGACTGTGGCGTGTGCCGCTGTTTCTCTGGACCGGACTTTTTTGCGCTCTGGTGAGCTATGCATTCTTCTTCTTTATCCGGATCGGGCGCAAGCCTTACTGGTTTCAGCACACGATCCGTGCACTGATTGAAAGCCCGATCCAGCGGCGAGTGCTGCCATCAGATTACAAACGCAGCAGAAGCTGGATCATAGATAAATAAGGATGGAAAGTATATGGATGCTGCAATTCTACTCGGGGGTATTGGCGCCGCTTTCGCCACCAGTTTAGGTGTAAGACTCGGTTCGCGAATTGTTCCAGCAGGACTCGATGCTCGTTCTCTTTTGAAGAAGCAGGGTGTTTCCTCGAATCGCCAAAGCGGGTCAGGTCAATTGCGCCAATCTATCCATGATCGCCAGAAAGGCCGCAAACGGGATTCTTCCATCATTGGAATCTACAAAGATGTGCTTCGGCACACTGATGGATCCTACAGTCGCTTTTACAGTGTGCCGCTCGAAGAGACTATGCTCTCGCATGATATGGCAGCAGAACGGAGATGTGACGAGCTGGCCCGGATCCTCTGCATCGAAAAACCGCCCGGCACAGTCATTCAGTTTCGCTATGCTGTCAGCCCGGATCCGGGACGGGTCATAGCCGACCATCTGCGAAGCCGCTCTATCGATCGAACGTATCTGCCTGCTGCAAGACTCCATGATATGAACGTCGACTTCTACAGGTCGTTAGCTGCCGGCAGACGTTTCCGTCGTGAACAGGCGCTTCTCTCGATCCGCATTCCGATTAAGCACTTGCTCGATGGCGCGAGTAAAGGAATAAATGCCTTCCTTGCTACCCTGGCCGAAGAAACTCGCAGAGAAGGACTGCGTTATAGCCTCTCCTCCTTATCTGATCATTGGGATCAAAACCGCGACGACGGGGTGGCGCGCCGGCTGCTTGCTGATGAAGCTGAAAGTTACCAGCAGGCCGAGACGTTCTTCCGTGTCACCGAAATGCAGTGCCCTCTTGCTCTCCGGAGACTGACGCGACAGGAACTCTGGCATGTTGTTTATTCCGGACATAATCTTGATGCTCCATCTATTCCGCGGCTCACCGCCATCGACGGCACTGACTTAAGAAACTATCTCTGTAATGAAACAATCGAAGATCGTGGCTGGTACGTTATGCACGGCTCTTATCCTGTTTCAATTGTCTCGTTGTTTGTTCCGCCCGATCCCAACATCTTCGCTGACTCCCTCAGGGCCTTGACTGCTCATCCGGGTCTCGCGTTCAGGCATACTCTGGTTACTGAGTTCATCTACCAAGACAAAGCTGCCGCGAAAAAGCAATTGCGAACCCGCAGCCGGCAGGTGGAACGAACAATGATCGATTCCACCGGCCGACCGCGCAAGGATCACGAAGCCACAGCATCGCTGCGCGATCTGGACAGAGTACAGGAACACATTGCCGGCACCGGCGAAACTCTGGTTCAGGCTCGCTTCTATGCTCTCGTTTATGGCGAGCAAGCCAGAACCCGCTCTGAGTTGAAAGAATCGCTCTCCGTGCTTGACGATCGCTGCGAACAGATCATTACGGCTTTGCAGTCAATCGACGGCGCGCAGGCCGCGAGAGAAGAATCGAGTTCCCTGCACTGTCTCTATTCCAAGACCCTTGTCGGTGAAGCCGACAATCGTCCGACCGGTCGCGAGATAATGGAAGTGACTCGCTCACTTTCAGCGATGGTGCCGCTGGAAACAGCCTGGTCCGGATCGGCAAGACCGCACACCTTGCTTTCTACTGTCAGCGGACGATTGACCGGACTGAATCTCTGGGACAAATCAGCAAACTCTAATATCAAGTCGCCACTGGTACTTATCCTGGGAGAGCCCGGCAGCGGCAAGACCACCACCACGGCGCGATTAATTAACGACGCTCTTGCCACAGTTCCTGACCTTCAGGTATCCGCGATAGATATAGGTGGATCCCTCGCTCCACATGCTTCCGTTGTCGGAGCTCGTTACCTCGCCCTGCATCCTGATGATCCACGAACCATTAATATCTGGGAGTCCGCAGAGCTTTCCGATGGAGAGATGCCCGGCGATGAGCAGATATCGTTAATCGTGCTGGATGCAATGATCCTCGCCCATGTGAAAGATGATGACGAGAATGCCAGCGATCTCCTTACCAAAGCAGTGACACAGGTCCTGAAGAACTGGGTGCCACGAAACGGACAAGGTAAGAGCAAAAAAGAACCGACCCACAAGCACCTGGTCGATATGCTTCGCTCTTATGATTTCGAAACCGACTTCTTAAACGATCAAGCTATCAGTCTCGCACTAAGACTGGAGAAATACGTCGGCAATCCCTGGCTTGATCGGCCGACGCATCCCGACTTCTCAGTCAGTTCTCCTTACGATGTCTATGAGCTTGATTCGTTAGATGCTTTCCCTCCGGATGTGCGCCGTGCATTGGCTAACCGAATCGCCGCCCGCGTGATACGCACCATCGGCAGACTCAAGCCTGATGGCACAAGAGCTCCTACGCTCCAGGCGTTTATCGAAGCTTGGAAACTGAAGCAGCAGTATCCGGATATAATGCGCGTCATTCAGAAGGGAGCTCGAACCAACCGCAAAGAGAATGGCGTCACCATCATAGAGACGCATGGATATGAAGACCTTTCCGACATTCACGACATAACTAAGACTGCAGGCGTGAAGATCATTGGCAAACAAGCCGGCAGCTTTTCAGAATTGATAGCTGACTCCGATCTTCCGGATCGCGCAGTAAGCGCCATCAATGCCATCAATAACGTTGATGGGGTTCACGCACAATATGTGCTGGTGCTCGGCTCCGGACAGTCTCAACAAATTGAAATGATTCAGATCGATCTATCACCGACAGAGTTATGGACCTTTACCACCAATCCGGATGAGCGCAATGCTCGCGCTCGGGTTCAGTCGCTTCGTCCTGACTGGTCGCTTACCGATGTTATCGCATGGCTCGCCGCGACCTACCCGCGTGGACTTGCCTGGGCTGGTCTGGTTGAAATTGATGAAAGGTTGCTCTCCCGCTCCTCTTCAAACAGAGAGTAAAATTATGCGGTCCGAACGTGTCACAATTTTGAGGAGGCAATTGATGAAAGCGCTTTTATTAGGCTTCATTCTGTTCACTGCGTTTAGTGCATCCATTCTAGCTCAGGCTGCCGGCAATGATGTAGAGGTCAGGAAAGACCGCTTCACCGGCGTAACAACGGTTAGTCTTAAACCACAGATTCTGACAAAAACTGCTGAGTACGAAATCGATCTTTCCAAACTTCAGGCTGAATTTGGGGGAAAAAATATTTATGGCCGCATCGGTGAAGGTTCAGTATATCTCGAGGTCATGGCCAAACCTAAGAAGGCAATGAGCTTTGGTGATCTGCAGTTACACTTTCTGGTTGACGGAAAGCCCGTTGATACAGGCCATACAACCTCTGACCTGGACCCCTTGGATCCAAGTGGGTATAGCCATCAATTTTTTATCGGTATCCCGTTTTCAACATTTAAGCAAATAGCGATAGGCAAACAGGTGGAGCTCAGAGTGGGCACAATTGAGCTAACACTCAGCCAGACAATACTTGGAAAATTCAAAGACGTCATCGAAGTGGCGCCAGTCTCTGCAAAATAGCGGGATAATCTATATGAGAAAGGGTTCACTATTACACAGGTTTGTTTTAGGCACCATTATCGGCCTGGTGCTAGTACCAGCTCAACCGGCCGAAGCTTTTCCTGTCATCGATATAACGGCTTACGGCCAGCGAATACAAATGGAGCTACATCGTTTGCAGGAGTGGGCTCAAACGATTCAGCACTATCAGGCAATGTTTGATAAGGCAGTCCAGCAGTGGACTACCATGAAGGGTATTTTGCAAACAGTCGATCAGACCTTAGCCAAATATAAAGAGCTTGCTCTAGTTGCCAATGATGTGGGCCAAATCATTCGCGGCTCGTTTCTCATTTTTCGCCAGTATAGGGCAATGATCACTTATAACATCAAAGCCTTCGCTCAGATCGATAATCGACTCAGAAACGGTATTTTTAATCCAGCGCAGGATCTGCATAATTTCGAGGAGTATTTACAATTCAGTATAGGGCGCTCCAGCCAGGACGCTATTGCAATCAGGGTCCAAGCCGCACGCAAGGATAGTCAAATCGCCCTATGGATGGACCAGGAGGCTGAGATAAGAGCGAAGATCGCTTCCACGACTCAGGAGCTTATAGAACTACGAAAACTGCTTGATGAAGAGACTCAAACAACTGCTGACCCGGTTAACATTCAACACCTTAATGAACTGATTGCGTTGAGGACCAAAAGCCTTGAAGATTTGGAAAAAAGTCTAAGCGAGTTGAGGGAGAAAATCACCGACAGACTTGACGCCTACGGCGTCAGAATACAAGACATGGAGAATTTCGGCTATCAGATTCAAGCAGTTAATCAGGCCTGGAAGGGCCTTAACCAGAGCAAAGACAAGATCAGCGAAACAATGGATAGCCTGATTCTGCAGCAGGCGCATTAAGACAGCCTTTTAAACCTTCACAGGAGATTCGATATGCGTGTACCGATTGGTAAACGAGCAGGAATAGTGTTTTCTGCCGGCATTGTTCTATTAGCAGAATTGCCAGTTCTCGCCCAGACGACCACAACTATGACAACTCAAAGCGGCGGTCAGAGTTTCTCCGATGTTGTCGCCGGTCTCAGCATACGAGCCTCACAGCTTATACCATACTTGCAGAACGAGATCATTGGCAAGCTGGCTGGTTGGATACAGAGCCTCGCCATCATTCTCTCTTCCCTGATTATTCTCGGTAGTTTTCTCAGGATCTGGCGCGAGAATAACGGACAGGGCGCAAACCTCTTCTGGTGGTTTGCCCGGCTCGGCGTCTGTTTTTCTCTTCTGCTCAGCGGTCCAGCAATAATTCAGACTATGTACCAGGTCGGACGAGATATTGCCCGCGGCAATGAGGTCGCCGGACCGAGCGGCGATTCGCTGCTCTACGAGTTCTATCGAGCACAGCGCGATAGCTTCAATGAAAGCTATTCGAAACTTACTGAAGGAACATTTACGGTAAAAGTCGATGGAAAGGATTTTCCCGTGGCTCCCTCTGACGGTAGCAACACGTTTCTCGGAGTTCTTTTCGATCAGGAAGGCACTGTACGCGATTTGAAGAATCGGATGAACGACTCCACCTGGATGATGACCACAATGTACGCCTGGCTCAATATTGCCAGAGGAATTCTGGAGTGGGGAGACTTTGCATTAGTGATTATAGCCGGATTGTTGATAATGAGCTTCCGGGCTCTCTCTCCTTTCGCGGTCGTAATGGCAATAGATCAAAAGCTCTCCCAGAGATTGACTTATCCCTTTGCGTGGGGAGCAATCGTTTTGACACTGATCTGGCCATCAGTCTCTTACTTCATTAGAGGACTAGCATACTTGGCCGGTAATTTTGCAATGGCGCTTGGTGATTCAACCCCTGTCTATACCTGGGATGATGCTACTCTGAGAGCCATACGCAGTCCTCTGGCTGAACCAGTCTACACGGTAGGTTTTGCTGCCCTAATAATGACCATCGTCGGTTTATCGTTATGGCTCTCGCCTCTGATTGCCTATCGCATCTCAATGGGTCAGGTATATGAAGGTGTATCTACCGCTGTCTCAGGATGGATGGCTGCAATTACAGGAACAGCAATCGAAGCGTTTACTGCCCTCAAATCCGCTGCGCTTACCCAGCAGGCCGCAACCCTGCAAGCAAATGCCGGTTATGAATCGTCAACGGCGACTGCAGGCGGAGAGTTTCAGGCTGCAAATCTGGCAACCCGCGCAAGGCAGTTGATGGGAGTTGGTGGTATTCGCGGCCAGCAGCAGACGCAACTGAGCAGCATCTACGCCGCCAGGACTAACCAGATACTTTCAGCACAGGCAGGCAAAGAACTGGGCATCAACTCGGCCGGTGCTACTGCGGCACTGGTTAAGAGCGACATCGGAGTAAGGACGGGACAACAGGTAACCGATCTGCAAATCAGTCGTCAACAGGGTCTTCAGTCAATCGAAATCAATCGTGCGGCAGATACACAGGATTTTGTAGGCAGAAAGGTAAATGCCGCGAGTTCCTATATTGGCGATGGCGTAAAGAGTCTATCGAAGGAATATGGAGAAAGTGAAGGCGGCGCGACGGGAGGCGCAGTCAAGTGGGGCGGACGGGCCGCCGGCACTGTAATTGAGGTTGGTGGCGCTGCGTATGGTTGGCACGAGCAGTATGAGGCTATCCAGAACAGAGCCTCTGGACAATCAAGTGTCATCAATCAGTCAACAGATGCTCGAATTGTCAACCAGCAACAGACACAGCAAGGGTTAGCTGGCAATCAGGACACCTATCTGCAAAGCATGACCGCTAATTACGAACAGAATGCCGCGAGATTGATCACTGCAGCCAATCTCTCCGCCAATCAGGCTGCGGCAGGAGTAAACCGCGGAGCAGGTATTCAAATCAACGCTATCAACGAAGGGACTAAACTGGAATTGAGCGGCAATCAGGCTCGTTACGACGCTCAGGTTCATGCAGCGGAGATTACTCGCGGCGCTGCAATCGAAGCAGCTCGATTGCAGGCCTTCTCTACAGTTCTCCATCAGGTAGGCAATAAGATCGCACGAGATATCGAACGAGGCATGGAGATGCGTTTCTAAAACGCGGGCGCGAGCCGCCACACCTAAGGGCTGGGAGGGCGGGAACAGACAGACGCGCCGCCAGCGGCATCATTATCAAATGAGCAAGACGGCCAACCAACATAGAGAGCGGAAGCGGACGACTTACGTTTCGACGAACCGGCGCTTGCCAGCAAATGGTGCGCAGCCACGATTCAGGTAAGACCCGCTAGGTTATTCATTTACTCACATAGGTTATACAAACTGGTACAGGAGGTTTCCGGAAAGAGTTGCAGTTGATTCATATCTGTTCTTTCTATATAACGAAATACATCTTCAGAAGTGGCCAGCTTCTTTCCTGATCTCGGATCGAACCCTGAGCGAAACCGTTCGGGAATATAATTAGGCACAAAGAAAGTTTTTCCAGTAGTTGTTTCAAGTTCTCTAATTCTGTCTTTGATTTCAGGCAATCGCTTCAACATTGCCTTAAGCTCTCGATGTGAAATAAGAACACAGGGAAAGCAACCGACGCGCTTTGCTCCAAGCAGATATAAAGGATTCGGTTTCACTCCATGCAATTTGAGATAATCAAACACATTGCTGGCCGACCAGTAGAACAGAGGCCGTTCCACCCAGGCATCATAGTAGTCCGACCACTGACGCGGCTTCATTTTCGAACGGTTTAGGCTCTCATCTGCACGTATGCCTTGATAGACTGTGGCTTCATCATCCAAAGTCTCCAGCCAGTCAATCATAGGCTGAATTTTAAGCTCGTCGGTGCAGAACCTGGCTCTCATCGAAGGTATTCGTTTTCGCATTTGAACAAGCTCCTTCATACCGCTGTAAAGCGATGATCTGAGGACTTTCAGCTTGCCATCAAGCAGAGTAGAATTGATCTCGTTGACGTAAAGATAAGTGAGTGGATGCTCCCATCCGGTATCGCAAAACACGGCTTCAAATTCCTCTAAATTCTCTCGTGCCCAGATCACTAAAGCTGTCGAATCTTTACCTCCGCTGAAACAGATTATGTGTCGCATAAGGCCACCTCATTCCGGCTGTTTTTAGAAGCGGAGCTAATTGGTTTTTGAAATAACTCTCGCCGCCGCGATCTGTTCGACCGCAGCGGCATAGGGGCACGACAGGGATTCCCGAAAAGAGAAGGGGTGAGCGGAAGCGAATGACCGAAGGGAGCCAGCCCCTTCTCTGAGCGGGAGGTCGTGCTACGATCCGCGGAGGAAGAACAGATCTGACGATAAACGGACTCGCGCCAGCGACACCTTAGAAAGCAACTGGGCTAGAGGATATCGGCGCATCAGAACCGCGCCGACCACCGATCTGCGAAACGAGGGACGAGTGAAGCAGACCTTGATTGAAACATGAGAAGAAGCCGCGAAGCGACCGCTAAGGGCGGGCGGGTGGGAAGGCTGCGATTACGCTCAATTCAACAAAAACTTGGTAGACTGAAACCTAATTGCTCCCAAATGTTCTTTACCCGTTCGAGAACATTTCCGGTAAGGGTTGAATACCATTCCTGCACTGTGATTGTTCTCATTGGCAGGTTTAAAAGAGCGGCATCGTCAATACCTTTTGCCTGATTATCCCAAACCATTACTTTGGTGGAATTGGCAAGGGAATGCTCGTCTAAATCGCGCGCTCTGTCTGCTATCAGGGAAGCAAGCTGACCGGCTACCGCAGGATTTGAACTGTGATCGCTGTCGAAGGCGATTAGCAGGTCATGACCTTGTGTAGCGGCAATAAGTTTGTCACGTGAATTCCCTATTCCGGATACTGCAATTACGAATTTATCCGGCTGTCTGTGAACAAATGATTCTGCTTTAAGAGCGCCTTCAGTAACGATCAGCGAAGAGTTCGCCGGACAGTTGGCGGCAAGGAAAGTAAAGTGAATCGGATCGCCAGTTCCTGTTCCGTTCGGCTCACCGGCCGAAGAAAGCCAGCAATAGCGTTTCCTGATTTCATTCTCCAATCCTGACGACCGAAGCTGGCATGCCTGAATGCGCCCCTCGGCATCACGGTAGGGAATAACAAGAAACGGATACTCATAATCGATCTTCTTCCAAAGCCGTACCCTCCCGCTCTCCTGCCAGAATCCGGGCACTCCTATCAGTGGGCTTATCTGCTGTTGCTTCAAAGCTGGAAAAGAGCGCAACAGAAATCGGTGCAATCTAAAACAGAGTTCGTCCCGGTCCCTTCTGTTCGGCGGCAACCCTCCGAAGGCATTTGCATCAGCTAAACTGAATCCTCTTTCGATCAGGCCTTTCGGTCCGATGACCAATGAACGACGATATCCCGACGCCGGCGACAGTCTTATTAACTCCGAATAAACAGCGTGACGGATTTCCAGCGGAGCCAGATTAACCGTTTTCAGCGGTCTTTCAACTGTGCTGGTTATGAAAGCATTTGCAAATGAACTGTCAAAGTGAAGATGAATAAACCCGCCCTGGCTGTTCATCCGGTAAGCTCCCTCGCTCACTCTCATACAAATTGAAACCTGCTCGTCCCGCGTATATACGCACCAATCGGTTTTTCCACATATCAGGCAGGGACGGCGCCGGTTTACCCTGGCAAAACCCGAAGATATCTGTGATTTGGTGTCTCTTGCCATAACTGCAATATTTCTTTCAAAAACGATTCCTAACCGGCTCGGACCGCAGCGATAACCGTGCCAATCAACCTGCCAGCTTTGTAAACAAATCGATTTCATCTTTTCGGTCAACAATAGTCCTGTTCCATCTGACGTAACGTTTAACTACAATCTCCAGACATTCGCCATAAGTCAGATGTTTGGTTAGCGCTGAATTTCTCAGTTTCATGGCGTCACGCCACCAGTTGGTGCTGTCAACCGAATCTATCCGTCTGATATGCGTGTAGGCTCGCAGCGCCCATCCATGAACGTGAATGTCATCAGGTACCAATTCAAGTGCTTTGCGAATAAGTCTCTCTTTGCCCTGTCGTGGCGGTACAAGCCCGATTCCAATCCAGCGGTTTCGCTCTCGTGCCATTGCCACAAGCTCCGGCAACAGTTCCAGGGGATCGCTGTCATGCCAGGTGGGGAAACTCCAAGGAATAGTCTTGTAGTTCAATAAGCTGCGTCTGTAATTCCCTTTTATGTCGTCCAGCCCCGCAATGGCGTCCGCATGGCCAATCCATCTTTCAGACCAATCTCGATAAGCCATCAAATCTATCTTCTTGCTGTCGTTCAGTTCAGAGAACGCGCCGCTGTCAATAAGTATCCGTTTGAAAGTCGGCTGGTACTGGTACATCCAGTTGCTAAAATAAGCAAACGATAACAATGCCGGCAATCCTGCCAGATGTTCGGCCTGCTGCTGATTATTCGCTCCCGCCAGATATACAATCATTGCCACTGCTCCATGCAGCAAAGCTATCGGGGCCTTGCGGCCCCAATATCTGCAAACATCTAAGCTGCTTTTCTCTCACATAAATATGATGAAAGTCTGGCAAGCCTTCCGGTTAGCCGCTCAGCAACATGAGCCTGGTAGCGCGTCTTAAGGCGGATTGCGCCGCGCGCGGCCGGATGAATCAGGTGAGTATGTTCGACGGCATGCTTTGTCAGAATGCGCGAAACCTTTCGACCAAGG